>JANNHC010000377.1:0-16754 GCA_031404215.1 Acidobacteriota bacterium | reverse complement strand
CGACAGGATCAAGCAGTCGCTGACCCGCACCAAGGAGCAGTTCGTCGAGCGGTTCGAGGAAGTCGTCAAACGGGCTGACGATCCGGTCAAGCGCAGCCAGCCGATAGATATTGAAACCATCGAAGGGCTCGAGGAAGCCCTGATCTCGGCCGATGTCGGCGTCGCGGCCACGGGACAGATAGTCGAGGCGGTACGGGCTCGTCGAGGTCGCGGCGACTCGCTGCGGACCCTCGTGAAAGAGGAGATTCGCAGCATTCTTCGCGCCGCCGACCTGCCGGCCGGCAACGGCCATCGGCCTCACGTTGTGCTCATTGTCGGCGTCAACGGAACGGGGAAGACGACGACCGTCGGGAAGCTCGCGCATTTCATCAAGGATTCCGGGAAGTCCCCGCTCATCTGCGCCGCCGATACGTTCCGCGCAGCCGCCGTCGAGCAACTGGAGATCTGGGCGACGCGCGCCGGCGTCGATTTCATCCGGGCGAAGGCCGGCGCGGATCCCGCGGCCGTCGTCTACGACGCGATTGCGGCAGGGAAGGCGCGCCAGCGCGACGTGGTGCTCGTCGATACCGCCGGCCGGCTCCACACGCGTGTAAACCTCATGACCGAGCTTGACAAGATCCGGCGTATCGCGGCACGCGAGGTGGAAGGTGCGCCGCACGAGGTCCTCCTCGTACTCGACGCGACCGTCGGCCAGAACGGCCTCGCGCAGGCGCGGGAGTTCATGAACGTCGCGGGCGTGAACGGAATTGTGCTCACCAAGCTCGATGGCACGGCGAAAGGCGGGATAGCGGTCGCGATCGCTCACGACCTGAAGCTCCCGATTCGATATGTGGGGGTCGGCGAAGGGATTGACGATCTCGTGCCGTTTTCGCCGGACGAATACGTGGATGCGTTGTTTGAAGACAAATGGTGAAGAGTCCCCAGCTCCCAGCTTTCAGCGTCCAGTTGCCGGATGCCAGCGAGTTCCCGGCTGAGCGCCCGGTGTCTTGTGCCTCGAGCCGGTAGCTCCAAGCTCGGAAGCCACCAGAATTGCAGCCTTGCTCACCGACACCGATTACATGGCGCACGCACTGGCGCTAGCGGAGCGCGGGCGTGGCCGCACGAGCCCCAATCCGATGGTGGGCGCGGTCGTGGTGGACCGCGAGGGGGTCATCGTCGGTCGCGGTGGTCACGAGTACGCCGGAGGGCCCCACGCCGAGATTCACGCGCTGCGCGATGCGGGCGCGCGGGCGCGCGGGGCGACGATGTATTGCACGCTCGAGCCGTGCAGCCACGTCGGACGGACCGGACCGTGCGCACCCGCCCTCGCCGAGGCGGGAATCACGCGTGTGGTGATTGCCACCGGCGATCCGAATCCTGTCGTGAACGGCGGCGGCATCGAGATCCTGCGGCGCCGCGGAATCGACGTGACGACCGGTGTCCTCGGCGTCGAGGCGCGCGGGCTGAACCGTCCTTTTCTGAGCGTCATGACGCGCCGGCGTCCGTTCGTCACCATGAAGGTGGCGTTGAGCGCCGATCATCGGATCGCCGCGGGCCCGGGGCTTCGGACTCCGCTGACGGGCGCCGCCGCCAATCGCGTGATCCATCGCGATCGGGCTGAAGTCGATGCGATCGCCGTGGGGTCCGGGACGATTCTGGCGGACGACCCGCTTCTGACGGCGCGCGGGGCGTTTCGGCACCGGCCACTGGCCCGCATCGTGTTCGACTCCCGACTCCGGACTCCGTCCTCCGCCAAACTGTTCTCGACGCTCGGCGCGGGGCCGGTCATAATTGTCAGTACTTCCGCATCCGTCGCGGCCGCTCCCGCTCGTGCAGCCGAGCTGGCAGGCATCGGGGCCAGTATTCTGGCCATCGACGAGGAACGGGCGCTCGAGCACGCGCTCGAGCAGCTCGCCGTCCGAGGAATTTCCTCGATGATCATCGAGGGAGGTCTCGCGCTCCACCGAGCGTTCCGGGACGCGAAGCTCGTGGATCGCGTCCAGGCTTACATGACCCCCCGACGGCTTGGCCCGGAAGGGCTCGAATGGTTGCCGTTTCCGTTACCGGGCCTTGTAGGAATCACTACCCGGCAGCTTGGCGCCGATATCCTGGTCGAGGGTTATGTTCACGGGGTTGATTGAAGCAGTCGGCGAAGTGGTGGAGGTCAAGCCGACGCCGGCTGGGTTCCGCCTCCGATTGACGACGAACATTGCTCCGGAGGTCGCGGCGGGCGACAGCCTGGCGGTCAATGGTGTCTGCCTGACCGTCGTCTCGTCAGACGCCTCTGGCGTTCACGCGGACATTTCGCCGGAAACCGTCCGCGTGAGCGCGCTCGGGACGCTTCGCCGCGGCGTGCTCGTCAACCTCGAACGGCCGCTTCGCGCCGATGCTCGACTCGGCGGACACTTCGTGCAGGGCCATGTGGACGCGACCGGCACCATCGACGAGCTTCGCCCCGACGGCGATTCCTTCTGGCTTACGATCAGATATCCGGCGCTACTCGCGCCGTATATCGTCCGGAAGGGATCGATCACCGTCAACGGCATCAGCCTCACCGTCGCAGGCGTGGACGATCGGCATTTCGACGTGCAAGTCATCCCGTACACCTGGGAACACACGAATCTCCACCTCGCGAAGCCGGGGGACCTCGTGAATCTCGAGGGCGACATCCTGGGAAAGTACGTCGTCCGCGTCGCCGAACTGGCAGGCCTGAGGCCGAAGGTCGGAAAACCGAGACACCGAACGCTAAAGCCCAAAACTTAAGACCTAAGACCAATTTTTCGCCCATGCCCAAATCACCACGCCGGAACAAGACCTCGCCGTTTGCACCGATCGAGGACGCCATCGCGGCGATTCGCGACGGACGCATGATCATTGTCGTGGACGATGAGGATCGGGAGAACGAAGGAGACCTGACGATCGCGGCGGAGAAGATTACGCCGGAGGCGATCAACTTCATGGCCAAGTACGGCCGCGGGCTGATTTGCATTCCGATGACCGAAGAGCGGCTCGCCGAGCTGGACCTGCCGCAGATGGTCGCGAAGAATACGGCGCGACACGACACGGCGTTCTGCGTATCGATAGAGGCGAAGGGCGTCACCAGCACCGGCATTTCCGCGAGTGACCGCGCCGCCACGGTGCTGGCGGCCATCGATCCGCGGACGCGACCCTCAGACCTGGCGCGGCCGGGCCATATGTTTCCGCTCAAGGCGCGTACCGGCGGCGTGCTCGTCCGCGCCGGTCAGACTGAAGCCGCGGTCGATCTCGCGCGCATCGCGGGCCTGTATCCCGCCGGCGTCATCTGCGAAATCATGAACGACGATGGGACGATGGCGAGGGTCCCGGAGCTTGCGAAGTTCGCGAAGCGCCACAAGCTGATGATGATCACCGTGGCGGATCTCATTCAGTACCGGCTTCGCAACGAAGCCCTGGTCCACCGGGTCGCGTCGGCCGCGCTCCCCACCGAAGACGGGGACTTTCGCGTGATCGCGTTTGAAAGCGCCATCGATCGTGAAACCCACGTCGCGTTGGTGAAGGGAGAGATCGGTGACGGCGACAACGTGCTCGTGCGCGTGCACTCGCGGTGTCTCACCGGAGACGTGTTTCACTCGGCCCGCTGCGACTGCGGCCCGCAGCTCGACGCCGCCATGAACCGGATCGCCGCCGAAGGTCGCGGCGTCCTCTTGTACTTGAACCAGGAAGGCCGCGGCATCGGCCTCGCGAACAAGATCCGAGCCTACGAGCTTCAGGATCAGGGGCTCGACACCGTGGAAGCGAACGAACGGCTCGGGTTCAAGGCCGACCAGCGCGATTACGGTATCGGCGTCCAGATTCTGAAGAATCTCGGGGTTCGATCGATGCGCCTGCTGTCGAATAACCCACGCAAGCTCGTCGGGATAGAGGGATATCAGTTGTCGGTGGTGGAGTGGGTTCCCCTCGAGATTCCGGCCTCGGACACCACCAGGCGCTACCTCACAACGAAGAAGGAAAAGCTCGGCCACAAGCTCACTTCCGTTTGACAGGCTGCGCCCCGTTCCGCTACGATAAACGTTTGCGTGTGAAGCTTTTAGGCGCCCGCGAACCTCACGACTTGCCTCCGCGACGGAGGCGCCGGCAGGTTCGGGCGTCGTGCGATGCTGCCGGGCTGTCACGTCATGTTTGAATCGCTCAGCGACCGCCTGCAGGGAGTCTTTCGTTCGCTGCGCGGGGAAGTCCGGCTGACGGAAGCGACCGTCGAGGCGGCGCTCCGTGAAATCCGGATGGCGCTCCTCGAGGCGGACGTCAACTTCAAGGTCGTCAAGGCCTTCATCGATCGGGTGCGGGATCGGGCCGTCGATCAGGAGGTGCTGAAGAGCCTGACGCCGGCCCAGCAGGTCGTTCGCATCGTTCGCGATGAAATGCTTGCGCTGTTCGGGGACAGCACCGGCGGACTCCCGCCGTCGCAGGCGCATCCCCGCGTGATTCTGCTTTTGGGGCTGCAGGGATCGGGTAAAACGACGACCGCGGGCAAGCTCGGGCGGTGGCTGACGAAACAGGGTCGCCACCCGCTCATGGTGTCAACCGACGTCCGCAGACCGGCCGCCATCGAGCAGTTGAACGTCGTCGGCACGCAGGCCGGTGTTCGCGTTTACGATCCGTCCGGCGAACTCGATCCCGTGCGGCGCGCGAGTGGGGCGATGGCCGAAGCGCGTAACAGCGGCTTCGACACGCTCATCGTCGATACGGCGGGCCGGCTGCACATTGACGACGAGTTGATGGCCGAGCTTCAGGCGATCCAGGCGGCCGTGCAGCCGGCCGATCGCTTGTTTGTCGCGGATGCGATGACGGGGCAGGACGCGATCAAAAGCGCCGGCGAGTTCAACCGCCGCATCGGGATCAGCGGCGTTGTGCTGTCCAAGATGGACGGCGACGCCCGCGGCGGCGCCGCGCTCTCGGTCGTCGGCGTCGTCGGGGTGCCGATCGCGTTTGTCGGCAGCGGTGAACGCCTCCAGGATCTCGAGCCGTTTCACCCGGACCGCGTGGTGTCGCGCGTGCTCGGCATGGGCGTCGTGCTGTCGCTCATCGAGAAGGCTGAGGAAGCCGTCTCGCTGGAGGACGCGGAGAAGCTCGAGAAGAAGCTCCGGCTCGATGAGTTCACGCTGGAAGATTTCCGCGACCAGCTGCGGACGATCAAGAAGATGGGGCCGATCGAGCAGATCCTCGGGATGCTGCCGGGCATGGGCAACATGAAGGAGCTCGCCGCCAACCGCGAGAAGATCGACGACAAGCAGCTCGATCGGGTGGAAGCGATCATCAACTCGATGACGCCGAAGGAACGGCACAATCACCAGTTGATCAGCGGCAGCCGCCGGAAGCGGATCGCGAAGGGCAGCGGCACGTCGGTGGAAGAGATCAATCGGCTGCTGAAGCAGTTCGTGCAGATGAAGAAGATGCTCAAGGCGATGGGCGGCATGGCAGGGCTCGCCGGCAAGAAAAAGGGCGGGCTGGGGATGATGAAGTCGTTGATGAATAGATAGCGCCAGCGGGCCGAGCGGGGGTGCGGCCCCGCGAGCACTGATAAAAGCAGACAGGGTAGGAGCGACATGTTAGCAATTCGTCTGAGGCGCACGGGTTCGAAGAAGCGTCCGTTTTTCCGCGTGGTCGTGACTGATTCGCGCACGGCCCGGGACAGCAGTTTCGTCGAGGTCCTCGGGTTTTATAACCCGCGCACCAAGCCGGAGACGCTGGTACTGAAGCGGGATCGGCTCGAGCACTGGGTGAAGGCGGGCGCGGTGCCGTCAGACACCGTACGGACGCTCGTCGCCCGTATGCCGGTGGTTCCGGCCGAGCCGGCCGCGGAACAGCCCGCCGCGTCGTGAGCCGCTGCCGGGACGTCGTCGAGGTGGTGGCGCGGGCGCTGGCGGACCGGCCGGAAGCGGTGCGCGTCACCGAGCGCGAGCACAAGGGGCAGACGCTTGTCGAGCTGTTCATGGCGCCCGGCGATCTGGGCCGCGTGATCGGCCGGCAGGGACGCACCGCGGCGGCGATGCGGACGCTCGTGGGCGCGGCGGCCGACCTCGACGGGACGAAGGCCACCCTGGAGTTCCGCGACGACCAGTAAGCCGGGCGATGTTGTGGGTCCTGAGCGAAGCGATTCACTCACCGAACTGCTCCTTATTGGCCGTGTGGCGCGCCCCCACGGCCTCCGCGGGCAGGTATTCGTGAACCCGGAGACGGACTTCATGGAAGACCGTTTCAGGGTCGGTCAGATCCTCCGGGTCGGGCCGTCCGACCGAACGCGCGAGTACGAGATTCGCGAGGTCAGGTTTCACCAGGGGCGGCCGGTCGTGCTGTTCGCGGGCGTCGAGACGATGCACGAGGCCGAGGGGCTTGCCGGGGCGGAATTGTGGGTGCCGGAAGCGCAGCTTGCGCCGTTGCCGGACGGCACGTTTTACCGGCACGACCTCGTCGGATGCGAGGTGCGCGACGCGCACGGCACGGCGCTGGGACGGGTCACGGGTGTCGAAGGCACGCTCGATCGCAGCTACCTGGTGGTTGACGGGCACATGATGATCCCCCTCGTCGCCGGAATTTGCGTCGCGGTGGACATCGCGGGTCGGCGCGTGACCGTCGATCCGCCCGAGGGGCTCGTCGATCTGAATCGTCCGTCTGGCCGCTCGGCGGAATAACCCGGGCGGCACCTGTGAAGATTGATATCGTGACGATCTTCCCGGCGATGGTGCAGGGGCCGCTCGCGGAAGGGATTGTCGGCCGCGCCATCGCGCGAGGGTTGATCGACGCGCAAGTCCACGATCTGCGGGACCATACGACCGACCGGCATCGCGTGGTTGACGACACGCCTTTCGGCGGCGGGCCCGGGATGGTGCTCAAGCCGGAGCCGTTGTTCGCCGCCGTCGATCACATCACGGCGACGCGCGGTACGCCGGCGGCGGTGATTCTGACGTCGCCGGATGGCGACAGGTTGACGCACGCGGCCGCCGAGCGCCTGAGCAGGCTGGGCCACATCGTCGTGTTGTGCGGGCGGTACGAAGGCGTGGACGAGCGCGTCCGCGCGAACCTCGCGACCGAATCGCTGTCGATTGGCGACTACGTGTTGTCGGGCGGGGAATTGCCGGCGCTGGTGATCGTGGACGCCGTGGCGCGGCTGGTGGCGGGCGTCGTGGGAGACGAGGAGTCCGTCGCGCGCGATACGTTCGCGCGCGGGTTGCTCGATTATCCGCAGTACACGCGACCCGCGGAGTACCGCGGGCTCGGGGTTCCGCCGGTGCTGTTGTCAGGGCACCACCGGGACATCGCGCGCTGGCGGCGACGGGAAGCGCTGGCGCGCACGCTCGATCGCCGGCCTGATTTGCTGGCAGCAGCGGCGCTCGCTCTCGAAGACGAGGCGCTGCTGGAAGAACTGTTGGAAGGGCGGCCCGACCGGAACAAGCCCGAGTGAAGGCCGCCAGGCGGGGTGCCCGCCGATACAAAGCAAAGAAGGAGTATGTGATGACTGCCGTAGAGACCGTCGAGCGCAGCAACATGGTGACGCGCCCGGCGATCAAGCCTGGCGACACCGTTCGGGTCCACGTGAAAGTGCGTGAAGGGGACAAGGAGCGCATCCAGGTGTTCGAGGGCATGGTGATCGGCATGCACCGCGGCGGCGCGCGCGCGACGTTCACCGTCCGCAAGGTGTCGTTCGGGCAGGGAGTCGAGCGCATCTTCCCGTTGCATTCACCGATCATCGACAAGATCGACGTCATCCGCACCGCCCGCGTCCGCCGCGCAAAGCTCTACTTCCTGCGCGAGTTGAAGGGCAAGGCGGCTCGCATGAAAGACGCCGCCCGGAAGCAGACCGTCTAAGCCGCCGGCCACCTTCTCGTGGTCAAGGTCCGCGCTTTCAGAACGATCGAGAACACCATCCGGCGGCTGGGTTTCAACCTGGTCGCCGGCGTGGACGAAGTGGGCCGCGGGTGTCTCGCCGGCCCGGTCATCGCCGCGGCCGTGGTCCTCGATCCCGAGCGGTACATTCCGCGCATCTGTGACTCGAAAACCGTGACCGCGCTCGAGCGAGCGCGCCTCTACGAGCAGATTACGCTTGCTTCGATTTCGTGGGGTGTGGCCGGGGCCGACCCGCAGGAAATCGACACCATCAACATTCACCAGGCGTCGCTGCGCGCCATGCAGCGCGCCATCCTCAAGCTCGTGCCGCTTCCCGATTTCGTGCTCGTGGATGCCTTTCGGGTGCCGGATCTGCCGATGGCCCAGCGCGCCGTCGTCCACGGTGACGCCCGATGCACCGCGATTGCCGCGGCGTCGATCGTCGCGAAAGTGACACGCGATCGCATGATGATCGAGTGGCACGCGCAGGATCCCCGTTACGGCTTCGACCGCCACAAAGGCTACGCGACGCGAGATCATCTCGACGCGGTTTCCCGTTTCGGCTACTCCGACATCCACCGCCGCTCGTTCCGGCCTCCCTCACTGTTTGATAGGATGGGCGGGTAAAGCCTTTCATCCCAAAGGGTTCGTGGAGAAATCGTTGGCTCTCGACCGCGAAGACACGCTGAAAAAGGCGGAGAAGCTGCTTCGGCAGGGGCGTCTCGACGCCGCCATCGCAGAGTACTTGCGCGTGGTCGAGGACCAGCCGCGGGACTGGAATACGGCGAACACCCTCGGCGATCTTTACGTACGGGCGAACCAGCCCGAGAAGGCCGTCGCGCAGTACGCGCGAATCGCAGACCATTTCTTCCGGGACGGCTTCTATCCGAAGGCCGCCGCGCTCTACAAGAAGATCCTCAAGATTGCGCCCGACGACGAGCAGTCGAAGCTGCATTTGGGAGACCTGTCGGCGAAACAGGGCCTGCTCGTGGATGCGAAGGCGTACTTTCAGGGCGTGGCCACCCGCCGTCGCGCGCGAGGGGATCAGCGTGGCGCCGACGAGATCGTGGTGCGGCTCGGCGCCGTGGATCCGGCCGATATCGGCGCGCGACACGCGGCGGCGCGTATTCTCGCCGACAGCGGCGATCACAAGGCCGCCGCGGCGCGATTCCGAGAGCTGTACGTGGACCTGGCGGAGAAGGCACGCGACGCCGACGCGTTGACCGCGCTCAGGGAGGCGGTCCGGCTCAATCCTGGCGACGTGGAAGGCCGCGCCATTCTCGCCAGGGCGGCCCTCGCGGCGGGCGATGTCGAGGCGGCACGTGGCCACCTCGATCGCGACAGCGCGGGTGAGGATCCGTCGTTGCTCATGGCGCTCGCCGACATCGAGTTGCGGGGCGGAGCGTTTGATCGGGCGCGCGAGCTTCTCCCGAAACTCCTCGCGCTCAGCCCCGGCCTGCGGCACGACATCGTGGAACTCGGCTGGGGGCTGTCGGAGTCGTCGGTGGAGGCAGCCTTCCTGTGTATCGACGCCGCGATCAATGCGTCGGCCGCGGCGAAGCAGTTCGACGAAGCCGCCTCAATCCTGCAGGAGTTCGTGACGCGCCAGAGTGGGCATATTCCAGCACTCGTGAAGCTCGTCGAAGTCTGCGTGGATGGGGGGCTCGAAGCCACAATGTACGACGCGCAGGCCCAGCTTGCCGACGCCTACCTGTCCGCGGGACTGGGAGCGGACGCCCGCGTGATCGCGGAGGATCTCGTGGCACGCGAGCCGTGGGAAGCGGCGCACATCGACCGATTTCGCCGCGCCCTCGTGATGTTGCGCGTGTCCGAGCCCGACTCGGTGATTGCCGAGCGGCTGAGCGGAGAGGCGCCGTTCATGGCGACGGACCGCTTTCTGGATCCGTCGGCGATCCCCGCACCGCCCGACATCGCGGCGGTGATCGATGTCCGCCAACCTCAGCCGCCCTCGCGTCAGTCGCCGCCCGGTGGTGCGGGCCGGTCCCCGTCCACGTCAAAACGCGGATCGGTTGAGATCGACCTCACGAGCGCGCTCGGCGACATGGAGACGTCCGGACCGTCGACGGCGCCGCCGGCTGGGCCAGCCAATCTCGAGGACGTCTTCAAGGGACTCCGCAAGGTCGCGGAGCGGTCGGAAGGGGGGGACCAGTCCGCTCAGCACATGACGCTCGCGCGCACGTACCTCGAAATGGGAATGCTCGAGGAAGCGACGTCATCGTTGAAAACCGCGGCACGGTCGATCAGGCAGCGGTTCGAGGCTGCGTCGTTGCTCGGAAGGATCTACAGAGAGCACGGCGATCTTCCACGCGCGATCGAGTGGCTCGGGCGCGCCGCCGAAGCCGCGGCCCCGGGGCCCGATGAAGGCCGGGCGCTGCTGTACGATCTGGGCCTGGCTCTTGAAGAAGCGGGCGAAACGGCGCGGGCCCTGGCGGTATGCCTGGAGCTGCTGGCAGACGCGGGCGAGTATCGCGACGTCGCCGAACGGGCCGATCGGCTCGCGCGCGTGCAGACGGGAGGTTGATCATCACGATCATCTCCCGCGTCATCTTCGCCGCGTACTTTCTCGAGGCGGGCCTGGTGCTGATCGTGGCTCCGTGGAGGAGCGCGTTCTGGGATCGCAACTTCTTCATCGAGCGCCTGCCACTGCTCGAGGCCTTTCTCGAAAACGTCTTCGTCCGTGGCGCCGTGTCGGGCATCGGGGGGCTCACGGCGCTCGCCGGCCTGGTCGAGCTTGCCGGTATCGTCGCTGGCCGGCGGACTCCCGGTGAACAGCCGGCCCGGAAGACGCTGCCCTGAGGCTCGCCGTCTGGTCGCGAGCCACGGGACCACGTCTCGGAACTCGATCGTGGCAGCTCCCATTATCTGTCTGGTAACCGCGGGCCTGGCGACCCGCAGGCCGGTGCTTGACCTGATCGTCGAGGCCGCGCATGCCGGGGTCGACGTGATCCAGATCCGCGAACGTCAACTCGACGATCGCAGCCTGATCGACCTCGCGCGCCGCGCGCTCGACGCCACGCGTGGAACCGCAGCGCGGATCATTCTCAACGATCGATTCGACATCGCGCTGGCCGCGAGGGCTTTCGGGGTGCACCTCCGCGGCGACTCGCCCGCCGCCGGCCGGATCCGTCCGGTCGCCCCTTCGGGCTTCCTCATCGGTCGGTCCGTGCACGACGTGACGGAGGCATCGGCGATCGAAGCCGCAGGCGGGTGCGACTACCTGATGTTCGGCACGATATTCCCGTCCGCGAGCAAGCTCCCGGGTCACGCGACGGCGGGCGCTGAAGCCTTGCGGCACCTCTGCGCATCGGTGCGGATCCCGGTCATCGCCATCGGCGGTATCTCGATCGAGAACGTGGCCGAGATCAGGTCGGCCGGCGCATCAGGCATCGCCGCAATCAGCCTGTTCGACGGCGGCGCGCCGATCGCTTCCACGGTTGCGAGGCTGCGCCGCGGGTTTGACACCTGATCCCGAGCGTGTCTACATTACGAGTCTCAACCATCATGACGGTCCCTGGTCGATGAGCGACTTCGGCGGGAAACTGCGTCTCGCGCGCGAGCGGCGCGGAATCTCTCTGCGGCAGATCGCCTCGAGCACGAAGATCCCGATCGCGGCGCTCGAAGCGCTCGAGCGCAACGACCTTTCGAAGCTGCCCGGGGGAATTTTCAGCCGCGCATTCGTCCGTTCGTACGCCGTCGAGGTAGGCCTCAATCCTGACGACACGGTGCGGGAGTTCCTCGAGCGGTTCCATGATGTCGCCCCGCCTGCAGCCGGCCCTGGCGTCGTGCCAGACGAAGACAGCAACTTCGAAAACCATCGGCGTGTGGCCGGCGTCGCGCTGAAGCTGGCGCTGGTCAGCATCCCGCTCATCGCGGGGGTGCTCTATTTCACGCTGCGCTCGCGGCCAGCCGACGCCGTGCCTGATGCGCCGGAGACGGCCATCGCCGCGGTCCCGTCGCAGACCGCTCCTGATGAGGTGGCGGCGGCGGCACGGGCGGTTGCACCAACGGCTTCGGCCCCCGCGGGTCCCGCCGCCGTGTCCACGCCCGCCCCAAAGTCCATGAGGCTTGAGCTTCACCCGACCGGCGACTGCTGGATTCGATTGACGATCGACGGGCGGCCCGCGCTGTCCCGCGTGATGCTCGCGGGGGAAAGGATCGTGCAGGAGGTTCGTGAGACCGTCGTCATCGAGGTCGGAGACGCGGGGGCCTTTGCGTTCTCAGTCGATGGCCGTCTCGGAAAGCCGCTCGGGGAGACCGGGCAGGTTCGAACCGCGCGGATTACCAGGGCGTCGCTCGCCCAATATCTTCAATAACCCTGCCGATGGAACCCGGTTTTCATTCACCCCTGATCGATTCGTTTCTGCGTGGCGACGTGACCAGCGACGTGCGACTGACGGCCGCGCAGGGTGCGCTTGCGCCGCGGCCTCTCGAGCAGCTCGCGCTGCTGGTCCTCCTTTCTGACGACCCCGATCCGCTCATCGCCGCAACCGCGAACGCGACGATCGATGCGTTGCCACCCGAAGCGCTGCAGGCGTTTCTCGCGCTCCCCGATGTGCCGGTCCAGATGCGCGAGTACTTCGCCACGCGCCACACGAGCCCGGCCGCGAGCGCTGCATCGCGCGCCGGCGAGCCACCGCCAGACGCGGCGATAGGGAAGGCTCCTGACGCCCCGCCGGAATCCACCCCCGCGGAATCCGGCCCCGTTGATGAGGACGAAGGCGACGAGACTGACGCCCCCCAGGTTCTCTCTGGCCTGCCGATCATGCAGCGCATGAAGCTGGCCATGAAGGGAACGAAATCTCAGCGTGCGCAGCTCATTCGCGATTCGAACAAGCTCGTGGCCGCCGCGGTGCTCGGTAGCCCGAAATTGACGGAATCGGAGGTGGAAGCCTTCGCCAAGATGGCCAACGTGACGGAGGAGGTGCTGAGGGCGATCGCGATGAATCGGACGTGGATGAAGAACTACGGCGTGATGGCAGGCCTGACGCGCAATCCAAAGACGCCGCCGGGAATCTCGATGCAGCTCGTGCAGCGGCTCAACGAGCGCGACTTGAAGATGCTGACGATGGATCGTAACGTGCCGGAGGCCGTCCGCCTGGCTGCCAGAAAGTTCCTGAGAAAGGGACCGAAGGACGTGTCCTGAGTTTCAGCGTTCCCTGCCGCCGCTGTTCCTGAACTCCTTGCGCATCTGCGCGAGGCCCTCCATGAACACCGTGGCCCGGTGGCGTTCGCCTTCTGGCATGGCCTTCAGGAGATCGATCGCGCGATCGAAATCACGGTCGATCGTCGCACGCGTCGCCTTGAAGTACAGGCGCCTGATTTCCTGAAGGTGATCGACCGCCATCTCGAGTCTCCTGCGATTATCGCCGGTTGCGCCGCAGATCGGCGCGAAACTCGTCCACCGGCCGCGTGTTCAGCACGTCGCCGGGCTGCAACCAGGCGCGTCGGGCCACCGTGGCGCCCCAGCGAAGCACGCCCAACGCCGCAGGCGAGTGGGCGTCGGAATCGATGACGAACTTCACGCCGCGATCTCGTGCGAGTCTCACGTGGGTGTCGTCGAGATCCAGCCGGTTCACCTGGCTGTTGATTTCGAGCGCGACGCCGGCGGCCGCTGCGGCCGTGAACACGCGATCGGTGTCGAAGCGGTAAGGCTCCCGCTTCAGAATCAGCCGGCCGGTCGGATGTCCGAGGACGTCCACCCACGGGCACGCGATGGCGCGCAGCAGGCGGTCGGTCATCTGCGCCGGCTCCTGGTTGAATGCGGAATGCACGGACGCGATGACGAGATCGAGTTGCGCCAGGCAGTCGTCGGCCAGGTCCATTGAGCCGTCGGCCCGGACGTCGCATTCGATGCCGGCGAGGATCGTGATCCCCTCGAGCCGTGTGTTGAGTGCCCGGATGGCCCGCGCGTGTGCGAGCGCGCGCGCCTCGTCGAGGCCGTTGGCCATTGCGATCGCACGGCTATGGTCCGTGATGGCGATGTATTCCAGACCGGCCGCTCGTGCCGCCGCCGCCATCGTCTCGGCATCGGCGCGGCCATCGGTGGCCGTCGTGTGCATGTGGAGGTCGCCCCGCAGGTCCTCCACGGTGATGAGACGCGGCAGGGCGCGTTGCTCGGCGGCGGCGATTTCACCGCGATTCTCGCGCAACTCAGGCGGTACGAAGGCGAGCCCCAGCGCCTCGTAAATCTCCTCTTCCGTGGCTCCGGCGATCCGCTGGTCGTCGCCAACCCGGAAGAGTCCGTACTCGTTGAGCTTCAGGCCGCGCTGCATCGCGCGATCCCGAAGCACGATGTTGTGCGCTTTGGAGCCGGTGAAGTACTGCTGGGCAGAGCCCAGGCTCTCGAGGGGTACCAGGCGCAGGTCCGCCTGGAACCCGCCCCAAATCAGCACGCTCGACTTCGTGTCCCCACGTGCCAGCACGCGCTCGACCAGCTTGTATTCGGTGAATGCGTCCATCAGGGACGGCGGTCCTCCAGCGGCAAGGATGTCGAGGTCGCCGCACGTCTCGCAGCCCCGGCGCAGGCTGCCGACGATGGAGATGTCGGCCGCCGGGGCGTGGCGCCGTAGATCCGCCACCAGGGCGGTCCCCGCAACGTGCGCCTCAGGCATCAGGCGGCGGCCGGTGAAGCGCTGCCGTTCCTCGAGCGCCTTGAGGATCAGCGCCTCTTTCCTGGCGCCCATGCCCTTCAGGCTTCGGATGCGTCCATCGCGGGCTGCCCGTCCGAGATCGTCGAGCGTGCGGATGTCGAGTCCGCGATAAAGCAGGGCCACCGTTTTCGGTCCGACACCTTGCAGCCGGAGCAAATCGAGAATGGTGGGAGGAAATTCCTGGAGCAGGTCCTGATGATACTGGCAGCTGCCGGTGTCCACCAGTTCTCCGATTTTTGCAGCGAGATCTTTCCCGATGCCCGGAAGACCGCGGCGGTCGGATTCGGAGAGCGTGGCGATGGGATCACCGAAGTGGGCGATCGTGTCGGCGGCGTTTCGGTACGCGCGAATCTTGAACGGGTTCTCGCTCTTGATGTCCAGGAGGTCGCCGATTTCGGCGAACACGCGAGCAATGGCGAGGTTCTCCACCGGTGCTAGCCGGCGGCTGCGGCATCACGCGTGTCGATCCGAAGACCGTCGCGCTCGATCTGGACATCGAGCACGCGCGCGCCTGCCGACGAAAGTGCCCACCGGATCGCGGGAACGTCGTCCGGGTCGCCGCCAGATATGTCGAGCGTTCCGCCCGCCAGATCGATACGCGTTGGGGCGGAAGCCTCAATGGACACGCGCGTCATTATAGGCGAATGAGGCAGCAGAGGCGGGTCGCCACAGAGAGCGGGGAGTCAACAGCGTCACGAGTCACCATGTTTTCAGCCTGAACTGAAGGAGGCTCCATCCCTCACGGCAATCCACAATCGATATAATTGCGCGGATGTCGATGAAGGACGTTCGTCGCCAGGCTGGGCAACTCGCGATCGCGGGATTTGCCGGCCGGTCGATTCCCCAGGATCTCCGTCTGCTCGCCCGCGAATTCGACCTGGGTGGAATCGTTCTGTTCGCGCGGAACGTCGAGGCGCCGGAACAAGTGTCCGAGGTGTCGCGGGACGCGCAGTCGCTGGCTGCCGAGCTGCCGCTCTGGGTCAGCACTGATCAGGAGGGTGGTCGTGTCGCGCGCTTGAAGGGTCCCTTCACCGTGTGGCCGCCAATGGCGACCCTTGGCCGGAGCGGTGACGAGCGGCTTGCCGAGCGGTTCGCGCGCGCCATGGCGGCGGAGCTGCGCGCAGTCGGCATCTCGCTGGATTTCACCCCCGTGCTCGACATCCACTCCAACCGCGCCAATCCGGTCATCGGGGATCGTGCGCTCTCCGAGCGTGCCGACGATGTGGCTCGGCTGGGGACGGCTATTATCCGGACGCTGCAGGCCGAAGGGATTGCCGCATGCGGCAAGCATTTCCCAGGACACGGCGATACCAGCACCGATTCGCACCACGAGCTGCCGGTCGTCGATCATCCCCCCGACCGCATCGAGCGGGTGGAGTTGGTGCCGTTCAAGGCGGCGATCGAAGCGGACGTCGCGGCGATCATGACAGCCCACATCTTGATTCCCTCGATCGACGATCAGCGGCCCGCGACGCTCTCGCCGCGCATCATCGACGGGATGCTGAAACGAACGCTCGGCTTCGGGGGCCTCGTGATCACCGACGACCTCGAGATGAAAGCCATCAGCGCGACGTACGGCACCGCGGAGGCAACCGTTGCGGCGATTGCGGCCGGGTGCGATGCCGTGCTGCTCTGTGGTTCGGACCAGGGAGTACAGTTCGCTGCGATTGAAGCCGTCATTCACGCGGTCGAGGACGGGACGCTGCCCCTCAAGCGTGTGGAGGACGCGCTGTTGCGCCATCGGCACGTGAAGGAGCGGTTTCTCGCACCGCCGAGACCGCTTCCGCTGACCGGCACGGCGCTGCGCGCGATGCTCGGTCGTGAAGAACACCAGGCTGTCGCAGCCGAAATGACGAGGTTCGCGTAGCGCATGCGCAAGCCACGCGCGCTCAGGCCGGGCGATCGGATCGCCGTGGTCGCACCGGCCAGCGCCTTTGTCCGGGCGGAGTTTGACGCGGGCGTGGCCGAACTTCGTTCGCTGGGGTTCGAGCCGGTCTACGAGGAGAGCGTCTTCGAGCGCCGGACGTACGCTGCCGGTTCGGCAGCCACGCGGGCGGCCGCGTTCGAGCGTGCCTGGCTGGACCCTGAGATTGCCGCACTGATCGCCGTGCGCGGCGGATACGGAAGCGTTCACCTCTTGCCTTTGCTCGGAACGGCCTTCCTTCTGGGGGTCACTATGCTTTTTATAGCAGCAATAATTACATCCCTCTTTCTTAGTGTGAAAGGTACCCACCATGCAAAAGC
>JANNHC010000376.1:0-2364 GCA_031404215.1 Acidobacteriota bacterium | reverse complement strand
GGGTTCATTGGGGCGCCCGGACGTTCGGCGGGAACGCCCTAGATGGATGCCATCGACGCGTGGCATTCGCTGCTGCGACCTGAGGTGGAACTGAGCCGTCGGTACACCCAGGAATTTGCGGCGTCGATGCGCGCGCGGAAGCTGACCTTCGGCAATCGCGTGCACTGCCCGTTCCTGCGGCCGTTCCTTCTCACGGAAGCGGACGAGGCGCGCATGCGCGCGGCCGCCGAAACGATCGCGGCGCTCGGCGATCGTGTGACGGCCGCCGCGCTCGCGACTCCGTCGATCCTGGGTCAGCTCGGGCTCACCGAGGCGGAGACGCGTCTCGTGCGGGTCGACCCGGGGTACGGCTGCGCCAGCACCGCGTCCCGTCTCGACGCATTCCTGCTGCCAGGGTCGATCCATTTTGCCGAATACAACGCCGAGTCGCCCGCCGGGCTCGGGTATGGGCAGCGCCTCTGCGAGCTGTTCGACGAGATGCCCGTGATGGCGCGATTCCGTGAAGGACGCCAGGTCCGCTTCAACCGGACGATCGAGCCGATGCTCGACGCGCTCGTCGCCAGCTACCGCGAGTGGGGCGGGCTGGCCGATCCGCCGAGAATTGCGATCGTGGACTGGCGCAACGTGCCGACGTGGACGGAGTTCGAGATTCTGCGCGATGCGTTCACCGCGCTCGGCGTGCCCACGTTCGTGTGCGACCCGCGGGACGTGACGTTCGAGAACGGCGCGCTGTCCTGCGGTGGCGAGCGCATCGACATCGTCTACCGGCGAGTGCTCATCAACGAC
The DNA here is from genome assembly GCA_031404215.1 of Acidobacteriota bacterium. GTDB lineage: Bacteria > Acidobacteriota > Vicinamibacteria > Vicinamibacterales > 2-12-FULL-66-21 > JALZOC01. Next base: position 1,578 of record JANNHC010000376.1, on the reverse strand, counting down.
GTCCTCGCGAGGCCGGACGAGTGCGCGGCGCTGCTCCAGGCCTACGAGGCGAAGGCCGTCTGCGTCGCCAACACCTTCCGGTGCAAGCTTGCGCACAAGAAGGCGTTCTTTGCCGTACTGACCGACGATCGCAACGCCGCACTGTTTTCGGACGCCGAGCGGGCCGCCATTGCGGCGCACGTGCCGTGGACGAGGGTCGTGGCCGATACCGAGACGATCACGAGCGGCCGGCGGCAGCCGCTGCTGCGGCTCGCCGAAGATCACCGCGAGTCGCTGGTGCTCAAGCCGAACGACGCGTACGGCGGCACCGGCGTGATGCTCGGGTGGGAAGCGTCGCCGGCTGGTTGGAGCGCCGCGCTGAAGGGTGCGCTGTCGGACCCGCACGGCACATGGGTCCTGCAGGAACGTATCCCTGTGCGCCGCGAAATATTTCCGATGTTCGACGACACCGGCGAAGTTTCGATGCGCGACATGCTCGTGGATTTCGCGCCGTATTTGTTCCGCGGCCGCATGGCCGGTTACCTCACGCGTCTCAGTGCGACGGGCCTGGCCAACGTCACCTCCGGGGGAGGACAGGTCCCGGCATTCGTCGTCGGCGAGTAGTCCGGTGTTTGCCAGTTGATACAATTGTGCCGATGACGTTTGGTCCTGCCGCGCCGGATCTGCTGCCGGGCGCACACAACGCCGTGAACACGTGCCTGGCGGTGCGCCGCGACGAGCGCGTGGCGCTGGTCGCGGATGAAGCGAGCCGTCCCGTTGCCGCGAGCCTCGAGCAGGCGCTGGCCGACGCGGGAGCCGACGCCAGGTGCCTCCTGATTGAATCCGTCGCGCGACGGCCGATCACGGCCGCGCCGGCCGAAGTGCTGGCCGCGTTCGAACACGCCGAGGCCGGAATCCTCTGCGTGCAGCCCCAGGAAGGCGAGCTGCCCGCGCGCATGGAGATCGTGGGACTCATCGAGCGGCGGCGGATCCGGTATGCGCACATGATTGGCGTCACGCCGCAGATCATGCGCGAGGGCATGCGGGCGGATTACGTGGAGGTCGATCGGCTGAGCACCCAGCTCTGCGCGCGCCTGGATCACGCGCGGTCGCTGACGGTTCGGACGGCGTCTGGCACGAACTTCGGCGCGACGTTCGATCACTCGCTTGCATGGGTCAAGACGAGTGGCCTGATCAACCCGCGTTACTGGTCCAACCTTCCTGCCGGGGAAGTGTTCACCACGCCAAGTTCGGTTGACGGCACGTTCGTGTGCGACGGAACGGCCGGCGATTACTTCAATTCCAAGTACGGCAGCCTGGACCGGACACCGCTCGTCCTCGAAGTTCGCGGCGGCAGACTTGTGTCCGCGCGCTGCGATCGCACGGACCTCGAACGCGATTTCTGGAGTTACTGCCACACCGACGAGAACAGCGATCGCGTCGGAGAACTGGCGTTCGGCACCAACCTTGGCCTTCGCGAGATGATTGGGATTCTGCTGCAGGACGAAAAGGTTCCTGGCGTGCACCTCGCCTTCGGGGATCCCTATGGCAGCCAGACGCACGCCGACTGGAAGTCCCGCACGCATGTCGATGTACTCA
>JANNHC010000375.1:0-7831 GCA_031404215.1 Acidobacteriota bacterium | reverse complement strand
TACCTGACCAGCCGCGGCATCGGGGCCAACCGGCTCCGCACCGTCAGCTACGGCGAGGAACGGCCCAAGCACGACAACGGCCGCGAAGAGACCCGCCGTCTCAATCGCCGCGCCGCCATGGTGGTAAGGGTGCAACGGTAGAATGATCAAAGCGTCGGCCGCCTCCGAGATTCGCCAGCTGATTGCGGCGCTCGGCGGGAGCGACGACGTGCGCCGCGAGGTGGCAATCGCCAGGCTGGCCGTCATCGGGCCGCGCGCGCTGGACGGCCTGCACAGGGCCTACACGGCAGCGCAGGATCGCGACACCAAGATCGCGATCCTGCGCGCGCTCGAACCGGGTGGCGATCACCGGACGATCGCGATTGCCCGGGAGGCGATCGGTGAGGGAGGCGACGTCGCCGCGGCGGCCGCGGCGGCGCTCCGTGGACTGCTCGATTCGCCTCACGATCAAACCGGCACCAGCGCGCTCGATGTGCTCGTCGAAACGGCCCTCAGTCCTGCGGCCGACCGACGTGTCCGCCTTGCCGCATTCGAGGCCCTGCAGGCGATGCCAGAGGTCCTGCGCGCGCGCGTGGTCGAGGTGCTGCAAGCCGATCCGGATCCCGCGCTCAAGGCGCGCGCGCTCGACCTTCCCCGCGACACGGCGGCGGCCAACGCCGTGTGGCAGAACGCACTCGAGGGCCGCCTGCCTGACCAGGCGGCGATCCTTCGTGATGCCGCGCAGACCAGAGCAGCCGCTGCCGCGTTGGGCGCGCTTCAGAAAATGATTGACGCCGTGCGGGCACGGGAAGGCTCTGTCGAAAACGCCGCGAAACGTGAGGAGTGGCGCAGCGTGCGCGGCGCACTGCACCAGGCGCTGGCGCTTCGCGGCAGCCGAATCGCTGTTTACGATCTCCGTGAAGCGCTCGAGGACACGCCCGGCCCCCTGCCCACCTCTTTCCTGTCCGCCCTTCACGTCGTCGGCGACCAGTCGTGCCTCGAGCCGCTTGCCGCCGCGCATGCGAGGACGCCCGCCGCCGAAGGCCGATGGAAGGTGCAGCTGGGGGCGGCGTTTCGCGCCATCGCGCGACGCGAGAAGGTGACACGCCGCCATGCGATCATCAAGCGCATCAACGCGCGCTGGCCGGATGCGGGACGCGAAGTCATGGAATCAGCGTGAAGGCTCGGCGCACCGGGCGTGTATCGAGCTCGAACAGCGCGTTCACGCGTGACGCCAAGTCGGCGACGGCCCACGGTTTGACTTCGAAGCGCGGGACCCGGGCCGCGTCGAACGAATCCCCGAGCCTGGCCTCCTCGCACGACATCCCCCATCGCCATGCCTGCCTGACCACCGCGGCGGACGATCGATCCACGGCCCCGTAAGGATACGCGACGAGGTCGGCCGCGGCGCCCGTCAGGCGCCTGAGAACCGCCCGGCACTCGGTCAGCTCAGAGAGCTGCGTGGAGTGCGGCTGATCCGGCAACGCGAGGTGGTTGACCGTGTGGGCGCCGATCGTCACGCCGGGCAGCGCCGCCAGCGTCCTGACTTCATCGGCCATCAGGGGCCTGACCCGCGGCACGCTGCCATCGCTCCAGGCGAGCAGATCGGCGACGGCGCGGTCCCGGGTTTCAAGCGATGCATGCACCAGCACCTCGTGCAGGCGCCAGTGCGCCGCACGGCGCTCGTCGGCGCTGGACGTACGCAGGTGTGCCCGTGTTCCCGCGATGTCGATATCGAGCGCGTCCCGAACGGGTGACGACCCCAGTAACACTCGCTCGAGGACGTCCCACCAGTACTCGCCAGGCTGGTCGAGCCAGCGCGTGGTCAGGAAGAACGCAGCCGGCGCACCATGACGTTGCAGCAATGGGGCGGCCACCCGCAGGTTGTCCTCGTACCCATCGTCGAAGGTGAGGGCCACCGACCGCTCCGGGAGTTGCTCGTTCGGCGTGTCCAGGAGTTCCTCGAGCGGCATCAGGTGGCACTCGCTGCGCAGCCAGCGCAGGTGCGCATCGAACTGCGAGGGCGGAACACCCAGGCCGTGAACGTCGCCGGCCTCGTCCACCCGGTGATACAACAGCACGACGCCGCGCGCACGGGACCGCCCCGGGCGTCCTGTTTTCTTCGCGCGGACGCCGGTGAGCGCGGGAAAGTACGGGTCGCGGACGTCGAATTCCGAGTCCGTCAGATCGGCGCAGCTGAAACCGTGCAGGAAGGCGGTATTCGTCAGGACATTGCCGAACACGTCGCACGAGATCTCCGCCGGTGCGAAGGCGGAGTGAAAGAGCGCGCGCGCCCCCGCGGGCGTCATCCTCCACAAGTCGCCATGTTCCCCGTATTCCAGGCAGACTCGGCTCGTCGCGGGAAGCGTGGCGAGGAGCACGCCGCCCGGCGCGAGCATCCTGTGACATTCGCGGACCGCCGCCCTCATGTCGTCGATGACGTGCACGGTCTGCGTGAGGATGACGCAATCGAACGTGCCGGACGGAATCTGAGGCGCCGAACGAAGGTCGGCCAGGACCGTCGCGCGCGGATTGGATGGATCGATGTCGAGAATCGCATGGTCCGTGACGCGCAGGCCGCCACACGCAAGCGTGAAATCGTCTTCCTGAATTTCGAGGACAACACCGCGGACGTCGGACGAATGCGCCGCCAGGAAATCGTCTATGTACCGGCGATCGATCGGAATGCCGCGGTCGTATCCCCAGTCGCGGCTGACCGGATCGGTGCGCCGCAGGTCTCCCCAGTCCACGCCGCTTCTGCCGTGGTGCGTGAGATAGGCGCGATGGTGCGCGGCCTCCGCGCGCAGACGGTCGAGTTCCTGGAGATCCGCGTCTCGCCGTGCGAGAAGATCGCGATGCACGTCTCGCAACGTTCCGAAACGTACCTCGCGCGATACGAGCACGTCGGCCATATCGTGCTCGATGGCAGCCGTCTGGCGTTCGACGACTGTCCGGAACAATTCGAGATGTCGCCCATCATCCGGCGCCGCTCCCGACGATGGTTCCGCGATCTCGCGCGTCACCAGCGGCTCGTGGAGCCCCTGCAGCCTGTGTCCGGCAAGCGCCAGCCGAAGCCAGAACTCGTACTCGACGAGGCCCTCCATCGTCTCGTCGAACCCTCCGGATGATTCCCAGACGTCGCGTCGAACCACAAACACCGGGGGCACGCTTCGCGTGTCGGAGAGGATGGCGGCCGCTCGCAGTCCCTCGGGAATCCAGTGCAGTTCTCCGATGCCGTCCGCCGTCCGAAGCGCGATCGAGGGCGCGATCGCGCCAAGTGCCGCATCGCTCCGAAACATCGATTCGCCGCGCTCGATGAACGCCTCGTGCAGGGCATATCCGGTCGGGAGGAACACCACGTATTGCCCAATCGCACCACGGACAGCCGCGTTCAACGTGCGGCCCGGCCGCGGCCCTGGCTCGACAACGACGGCGTCAAGACGCGTGACTGCGCATTCAATCAGAGGCGGCGAGGGAGACGCCGGTGACTTGACGAGCACGACACTTGCGGGAGCCGCCCGCTGGCGGGCGATCGTATCGGAGGTCAGGAGAAGCGCCCGGGCGCCGCCACCGACACCGGCGATCACAGCGGTGGACGATCTCATCGTCCCGCTCCAAGGAGGGCATACAACCTGCGGAGGGGAGCGGTGATCCGCCAGCTCCAGGACGCGCGCAGCTCGGCCACCTGCCGCTCGAGCTCAGCGGCTTTCCAGGCCAGGCGCTCCTGTTCTTCCTCACGGTCTCGAACTGCCCGCACACGCTGCGCCTTCTGAGAGACGGCGTCCAGCTCTTCGCGCGCGCGCCGCAGCGCGGGCTCGAGCGAGACCAATCGATCCCGTTCCAGATCGGCGATCTCACGCGTCAGGTGCAGGACCTCCGCTTCCTGCGAGGCAAGCACTCCGGGGAGATGCGCGCGATACGAGGCCTCGTGCTTGGCGACGAGCACGTCCAGCGGCCGCCGGTACGCCTGCGCATCGAGCATCACCCGGCTCATCGAGCCGGCGCGGCGGCGATAATAAAAGAGCACTTCGGGAATGATGACGCCTCGAAACCCGCGCTCGACCAGACGCAGCCAGAAATCCCAGTCTTCGCAGCCTTCCCGCATGTCCTCGTCGTACCCGCCGACGGCCTCGAACGCACGCCGGCGCACGAGCGCGGCGCCGTTGACGGCGTTGCGCGCGAGGAGCGAAGGCAGGTCGCACCGTTCAGGCGTCCACGTCCAGCGTTCGTCCCCAAACGTTTCGAGCCAGTGCGACACGAATGCCTGCTCCGGCTGGTCATCGAGCAGGCGCACCGCCTTGTCGAACCACGCCGGAGCCAGTTTGTCGTCGGCGTCGAGCGCACAGTAGAACTCCCCGGCAGCGTGGCGGGCGGCGTGGTTACGCGCCGCCGGGAGGCCCTGGTTGGTCGTCGTCACGACCGTCGTCCTGGGGCCCCGAAGTGCGGCCAGCGTCTGGCACGTGGATGGGTCAGTGGAGCCGTCATCGACAATGATGATCTCGAAGTCCTGGAGCGTCTGCGCAAACACGCTGCCGACCGCTTCGGCGACGAACGCACCGTGGTTGAAGCACGGCATCAGGACGGAAATGCGCGGAGCCATCAGCCAGCCACCGGGTGCGGCACGGCGGGCTGCTCTTCGGTGAGGAGCGTCAGGTACCGATCCGCGACCGCCTCAGCCGGGCCCGCCATGACGATGCGGCCACCTTCGAGCAGGAGCGCCCGCTCGCAGAATGCCGCGATCGTGCGGGGCTCGTGGCTGACGAGCAGCATCGAATGGCCGGCGCGGTGCATCTCGCGATAGCGCGACTGGCAGCGTTCCTTGAAGCCGGCGTCGCCGACCGCGAAAATTTCGTCGAGTATCAGGATCTCCCGCACGGCGCGGAAGGCGACCGCGTAGGCGAGCCGGGCCGCCATGCCGCTCGAATAGTGCCGCAGCTCGAGGTGGGCAAACTTCTGAAGTTCCGCGAACTCGAGAATCTCGTGCGTCGCCGCGCGAAGCTCCCTGAGTGTCAGCCCCATCACCGTTCCGAGCAACTCGATGTTGTCGATGGCGTCGAGGTCGGGGTTCCAGCCGACGCCAAGCTCCAGGATGGGCGTCAGCGCGGCACGAACGTCGACCCGGCCTTCGTCGGCGGGGTAAATGCCGGACACGATCTTGAGCAGCGTGCTCTTCCCGGAACCGTTGCGGCCCATGAGGCCGAGGCTTTCTCCGCGACGAAGCTCGAAGCTGACCGAATCGAGCACGCGCAGCCGCTCGTTGGCGCGAGGGCGGAACAAATCAAGTGCGTGCTCCCGAACGGTCTCGCGCCGGACGCTCGGAATCGTAAAACTCTTCGATACGCCGGTGACCTCGATGACCGGCGCCATCTACAGTTGCTCCGCCACGCGCGGGGCGCGCGCGCGGTAAATGAGCACTCCGGCGCCCAGAACCACGGCGGTTTCGAGGAGCAGCAGCGCGTGCGCGAGCGGCGACGGCGTGCGCCCGTCGATGAGGACGCTGCGCGAGAAGAGAATGATCGGCGTGGGCGGCCAGATGTAGAGGTAGCCGTGCAGCCGCTCGGGCAGAATACCCAGGGGGTAAATGATCGGAGCGATGAAAAATCCGGCGTGCGTCACGACTTCCCACACCTGGTTCAGGTCGCGATACCGCATGAAGAGCACGCTCGCGGCCAGCGAGAACCCTGCGACCATCGCGACGAACAGGACTTGGTATGTCGCGTACAGCGCGACCGCAGCCGGCGACGGCGCGCGCCCGGTGACCGACAAGAACATGACGAGCACGACAGAAAACAGCGCGAGCGTAATCACCGCGTTCGATGCCGACGTCACCACGACGATCCAGGATGGAAAACGCGCCTTCGTCAGCAGATACCCCTTCGCCCTGATCGACAACAGGCCGGCCTTCGTGGACTCCTGGAAGAATTCGTAGAGGAACAGCCCGATGATGAGATCCAGTTTGTATTGTGGATCGCCGGCAAACACGTAGGAAAACACCGCGAGCAGCACGAGAAACATCGTGAGCGGCTTCAGCAGCGCCCACACGAATCCCCCGATCGTGCCGTGGTACCGCGTCTTGAAATCGGTTCGGATGAGAGTCCAGACAAGGCCGGCGAATTGCGCGGGGGCCTGCCGGACGCGTGTTGTCGCCACTGGGACCATCGGCGGGGAACCCTGATACTATACGGTACGACCCCTCCGCGCGCATCGGGTCGGCCTCGATGACTCCACTTCGCATCCTGCACGTCGTCCCGTACTACGAGCAGGCGTGGGCGTACGGCGGCATCCCGCGCCTGGCCACGACGATGACCCGCGCGCTCGCGCGCCGTGGCCACGAGGTCGTCGTCTGCACGACCGATGCCCGCGATGCGTTCACGCGCGCGTCCTGCGGCCGGGAAGACCGCCACGGCGTGGACGTGCGGACCTTTCGGAACGTCTCGAACCTGGTGGCCTATCATTTCCAGTTTTTCACGCCGATTGGTTTGCGCGCGCATCTGCGAGAATCCGCGGCGGCATTCGACATCGCGCACATTCACGCGTGCCACAACCTGCCCGGCGTCATGGCGGCGGCAGAGTTGTCCCGCGCGGGCGTCCCGTACGTCGTCTCGCCGAACGGAACCGCACGGCCCATCGAGCGGCGGGTTCTCGCCAAGCGCATCTTTGCGGTGACGGCGGGCCGGCGGATGCTTCGGGACGCGGCGCGAATCGTTGCGGTGTCACGCGCCGAAAGGACGCAACTGCAAGCGCTCGGCATCCCTGCGCCAGCAGTCACCGAGATTCCCAACCCGATCGATGAGACCGAATTCGAGCGGCCCCCCGACGTCGGGCGGTTCCGCGCGACGCTTGGTGTCGGCGATGCTCCACTCGTGCTGTTTCTCGGAAAGCTGACACCTCGAAAGGGACTGGATCACCTCGTTCGCGCGTTTGCGACCCTCGACCGGCCCGAAGCCGTCCTGATCATCGCCGGCAACGACATGGGATCAGGGTCCGCCGTTGACGCGCTGGTGCGAACGCTCGGCCTGCATCGCCGGGTCATCCGCACGGGTCTCCTGACTGGCGGCGCGCGGCTCGACGCCCTGGCTGCCGCGAACGTTGTCGTGTACCCGTCCCGAGACGAAATCTTCGGCCTTGTTCCGCTCGAAGCGCTGCTCTGCGGGACACCGGTCGTCGTCTGCGACGACAGCGGGTGTGGCGAAGTGATCGCAGCGACGGGGGGCGGACACGTGGTGCCGCACGGCAACGTGGCCGAGTTATCCGGTGCGATTGCGTGGACATTGGCGGACGAACAATTCTGGCGCCGGCGCGCGAGAGCCGGCGCAGATGTCGTGCGCCAGCTGTTCGGCGCCGATGTCGTGGCGCGCCAGCTCGAGGAGATGTACAGGAACGTGCTGACCGAGGCGGCCGATCGCAGGATGTCCGCGTGAGCGCGGAGGGGGTCACCTTCGTCATACCCGTGCTGAACGGCGGGCGATGGCTTCGCCCCGCGATCGCCGGCATCGTGGCCGAGCGCGATGACCGGCCCTTCGAAATCATCGCGATTGACGACGGCAGCACGGATGGGTCGCTGCGATTGCTGAAACGGCTGGAGCGCGACGGGATCCTGAAGCTGCTGCGCGGCGAAGGTCGCGGAGCGGCGGCCGCCATCAACACCGGGGTTCGGGCGGCTTCTCAACCAATCATCTGCCAGGTGGACCAGGACGTCATTCTCCAGCCCGGCTGGCTCGCTGAGCTGCTCCCCGCGTTTGACGATCCGGATGTCGCGGCAGTCCAGGGTCACTACGTCACGCGCCCGGACGCGGGCTTCTGGGCACGCGCGATGGGACGCGACCTCGAACACCGCTATTCGCGGATCCGA
>JANNHC010000374.1:0-17174 GCA_031404215.1 Acidobacteriota bacterium | reverse complement strand
CCAGGAAACCGCCGATCGAACGTGTCCATGTCGGCCTGTCGGTCGCGCACCACCCGTTCCGGATGTCGCAGGTCTTCTTCGAGACTCTCGAGGCGGCGGTTCGACAGGTCGCTCGCACCGTGGGTATGGGATGCACGCGGACCGTAGCCGATGTTCGACACGAGGTTGACGGCCGGATGGATCGAGAGACCATTCGTCATGCAGGCGAAGTACCACGGATAGTCCCAGCTGGTGCGCCGCCGCGCTTGCGCCTGCCGATAGACCTGCTCGAACGTCGTCATCCAATAGCGGCGTTCGTCGCTGGTGTCGAACAGCGCGCTCGGTTCCGGCTGATCCCGGAGGCGCGGCCAGGTCGTTATGTCCGCATCGAAAAGGGACCACGCCCTTCGCCACGTCGCCCATCCCCACGCGAGCGGATACTTCGAAAAGAAGTACGAGCGGTCGCCATCCCGCTTGTCCCGATAGCATTCGCCGCTGACGTGGACGATCCGCGAATCGTCGCGGTACCGTTCGAGCATCGACGAGCAGAAGGTGAAGAAGCGCTCGTGCGGTAGGCAATCGTCCTCGAGCACCACGGCGGACTCGACGGACGCGAATGTCCAGTCGAGGGCGGAAACGACGCGCGCGTTCAGGCCGACGTTCTTCTGGCAGAAGTCGTACGCGACGTCGCAATCCCAGTCAACGCGCTGCACGGCGGCCCGCGTCAGCGCGCAGGCCTCCTGGTCCGCCGGCGACCGCGGCCCGTCGGCGGCAATGAAGAGTCGCCGGGGCCGCGCTCGCGCGATGGCATCGAACACGCGGCGTGTTTCGGCAGGACGCCGGTGGACGATGAGCAGGACCGGGACATCCAGGCCGCTCATGCGTGACCCCTTCCATGTGCGACGAGGGCCAGGAATTGATCCGCCACGGCGTTCGCATCCCACGAACGGGCACGGTCCCGGCATGCCGTCGATCGTTCGCGCCAGTACACGTCGTCAGTAAGAAGCCTGACTGCCGCCTTGACGAATCGCCGCCGGTAAAACCAGCTCCTCGGCCGGCCGTCGATGAGGACGCCCGCGTCGCCGACCGTCGTCGTCAGGGCGAAGGCATTCGTGGTGACGGGAACGGCGCCCGCCGCCATGCACTCGGCGGCCGCGATGCAGAAGCCTTCCTCGAAGGTGCAGGGGTACGCGAGCACACGCGCGCGAAGCTGCTGCGTCATCAGCATGGATCGAGCGACGTGCCCGCAATACTCGACGCCTGGCTGCCCGTCGAAGAAGCGCATGAATGCCTCCTTTGCCGCGGCCCTGCCCCACAGCGTGAAATCTGACGTAATGACGAGCGTTGCGTCCGGCACCCGTTTCCGGATGGCCGGAAACAGATCCTTCAAATAGTACAAGCCCCGATCGGGAACGGAGCAGTACAGCAGCACGGGATCGCGCCGGGTTGGCGGATTCCCATAATCGCCAATCGCCACCGGCGGCGGCAGCACCTGCATCGCGGGCGCCGCGACCGCAGCCATGAGGCTGGCGTGCATGAACGGAGACAGGGCGGCGCTCACGGTAGACCAGGCGACGCTTCTGGCGAGTTCCGCCGGGTCAGGCACATGCACATCGGTCGCGAGGAAAAAACGAGTCGGTCCGGCATCCGCAGCCGACTCGCTCCAGCGCTTCACGAGCACCGACACGTCTGACTCGCGGGGGCGCGACGCGCTGACAGGCATGTACGAGACGCCGCCGTGCCGGGTCACAACACCCTCGGCCCTGGTCGCCACGGTCACGCTCATTCCGCGCGCGGCCAGCGTCTCCGCCAGCACGACGACCAGCGCTTCGGTTCCCCCGACACCTTCGCCGTGATGCTTCGCCCCGGTGAATCCGGGCGGAAAGTCGCAGATGAAGATGACCGATGACGGAAGCCCTTCGGTCATACGCTCCGCAGCAGGCGGTGGAACGCTCCGCCGGCCGCCTCGAGCACCTCCCACGTCCCTTGCTCGACAACGCGGCCGTGGTCGAAGACGATGAGCTTGTCGGCCTCGCGGATGGTGGAGAGGCGATGCGCGATCACGATCGTGGTGCGGCCCCGCGACGCGTTGACGAGCGCCTGCTGCACCAATTGCTCGGACACCGCGTCGAGGTGCGATGTCGCCTCGTCGAGGATGAGGATGGACGGATCGCGGATCACCGCGCGCGCAATAGCGATGCGTTGCCGCTGACCCCCGGACACCATCGCCCCCCGCTCGCCGACGAGTGTGTCGAGCCCTTTCGGCATCGCGGCCACGACATCCGAGAGATTCGCGATCTCTATGGCGCGTTGTATCGCGGCGTCGGTGTCCGTGGCGCACCCGTACAGGATGTTCTCGCGCAGGGTGCCGTGAAAGAGAAACGCGTCCTGTTCGACGAGCGCCGTGGCGCGGTGCCAGCTCTCGGGCGAGTACTCCCAGTAGTCAACGCCGTCAACAGTGATGCGGCCGGCGGCCGGCGCGCGGAACCTGAGCAGGATGGCCGCCAGCGTGGATTTGCCCGAGCCACTCGAACCCACGATCGCGACGGTCTGCCCCACCGGCACGGTGAAATCGACCTCGTGCAGCGCGGGGGCGCCATTCGGATAGGTGTAGCTGACGCCCTCGAACCGGAGCGCGTCGCGAAGCGAGGTGTACGCGCGCGCGCCGTAAGGACGTTCCGGATAGACGGGTGTGTCGAGCCACACCTGCACCTCGCGCACGCCGCCTGCCAGATACAGCAGGTGGCCCTGGAGTCCATACAGCTGGTTGAGGAGCGGCAGAAGCCGCAGCAGCATGAACCCGTAAGCCAGGAGGTAGCTGCTGAGCATATGACCAGGACGCACGAAGAAAATGTAGGCGCAGCAGACAATCAGCATGGCGCCGACGACCGCCAGCGTCTCCGTCAGGGGAAACAGCAGCGACGCGGCCTGCGTGCTCTGTTCCTCGGCGCGCGCCTGCGCGGTGCTGACGGCGTGAAATTCCTCGATCACGCGGGCCTGCGAATTCGTCGCGCGCACGATGCGGACCCCGGCGAACGACTGCGTCAGCAGCGACGCGATCCGGTGATTCAGCTCCGTCAGTTCGACGCCGGCCAGCGTGATCCGGCGGTACACGAATGTCAGGGCGGCCCCGATGGCGGCGGCCAGCGCCAGGACAAGCAGTGTCAGCGGCCAGGAGATGTAAAAGAGGGCACACAGGTAGAAGGCCGCGATCGACGTGCGCTGGAGCGTGGCGACGAGCACGTCGATGGCCAGCGACATCCGGTACGATTCGACGAGAAAGACGTTGGCGATTTCACCGCCGGGCGATCGGTCGAAGACGTCGAGGTCGGCGGTATGGAGGCGACGGAAGAGCGCGTCTCTCAAGTTGATTGAGATCCGCTTCTTCAAGTCGGCGGCGCCGAGCTGCGAGGTGAACGCCGCGAGGTTCTTCGCGGCAATCGAGACGACGATGGCCACCGAGACCGCCGCGACGTAAAAGGCGGGCGAATGCCCGGGCAGCTGGCCCTCGAGCCACTGCAGCGGCCGCATGGGCGTCGCGTTCTCTCCGCCAAGCAGCAACGACAGGAGTGGCACGAGGAGGCCGACGCCCGCGCCTTCGAACACCATCACGAACAGCGAAGCGCCCAGCACGGCGGCCAGCCGCGCCCGCTCCGTGCGCAGGAACGGACGAAGCCTGCGAACGACCAGGGCGAATTCGCTGAAGTGTTTCAGGGTGCTCACAGAGGCGGAATTCTTGTGGCACGTACTTCCTGAATCGGGACTGGCTGCTCCGTTGTCGCGGCCCGTGAAAACGTGGTCGCAGTTCGCTGCTGGGAGCGCCGGTTCAGCTGGAACACTCCACTAGAATACGGTATCTGCCGCGTCGAACGCGCAGCGGATGATGTCGGCCTCGAGATCGACACGGGAGCCCGGCCGCTCGCGCTGGACCCATTCGCGCAGGTCCGCGATCGTGGGGTATCCGTCGGCGCCGGTAAACAACCGCGCGTCGTCTATGAGGACCAGGTGGCCGCGCGTGGGGTGACCGAGCAGCGACGCCAGTTCCGCCTTCACGGGGCTGTCAATCCCGGCACGGGCGGTACTGCCACCCATGAAGTGGCCGTCCAGCCAGAACATGGCCGGATGATCGAGCGTCTCGACCACCTGGGGGAGCAGCGATCCGCTGTCGCCGAGAAGGAGATGCACGTGCGAATCGCCCGCGAACCGGCGGCGGGCCGTTTCGTAAATGGCTGGCGCCATCTCGATGGAAATCAGACGCTCGAAATGCGGCCGCATCGCCGCAACCATCTCGCCGGTAAACGTGCCGGTCTCGACGAACGTGCGGAACCGGCGCTGCTTCTGGTATCGCAGCAGGATGTCCTGCTTCACGACATGGGGCGGCGGCACGGGGCTGCCGCCGAGGCGCCACTGCACGGCGATGCGCCTGCGGGTCACCGCGATCAAAGCCGGAGAGACCGATAGCCGCCGCCACCAGCCTCGCAGCCCGATCATGAGATCGCGCCCGCTTCTTCCATGATGATGTCGACGGTCTGCCGCACGACGATCTCCAGCCGGTACGGTTCGGCGGCATCCGCGGCAGCCGCGCCCAGTCGCGCCGCGAGATCGGGATCGGATTGCAGACGCCGGACGGCGGAGACGATCGCGGCTGCGCTGCGTTTCGGCACCAGAAGGGCGCTCTGTTCGTGGCGGAGCGCATCCGCGGCGACGCCGACACCTGTGGTGACGATCGGCAGGCGGGCCGCCATCGCTTCGAGAATCGCGAGGCTGAACCCTTCGTACAAGCTCGGAAAGACGAACGCGTCGGCATCCCGATAGAGCGGCGCCAGGCCGGCCTGACCGACGCGGGGCAGCACCGTGATTCTGTCGTGGATGTCGCGTGGAAACCCGGCAAGGACCGTCACCGCCGGGGCCAACGTCCCTGCGCAGGTGAGACGCATCACCGGATCCTCGCGCAGGAGCGTGATGGCCGCTTCGCGCAGGTAGCGGATCCCTTTCATCGGCAGCCACTGGCCGAGGAAGAGCAGTGTCCGAACGGCGTGATCCGTGCGCAGCGGCGCGAAACACTCCGGCGGCACGCCGTGGGCCAGCACGCGCGCGCCCCGCGACGGCGTCCACCGCTTCGCGGCCAGGAACTGTGCCTCCGCGCGGTTCAGGCATCCGATCCCGTCTGCGCGACGGCAGGCGATCCCGAGCATGAACGGCATGAGCCCCTCCTGCAGCAGCCGGTACCGCCACGAGAGGGGCTGGCCGCCGGCCTTCGCTTCTTCGCGCAGCTCGCGATGATACAGGGGCTCGACGCCGTGAAACATGACGAAGGAGTGCGGCCTCTCACGCCGATTGAGAGTGGTCGCCAGCCAGCCGGCGTAGCTCTGAAACATCACGAGATCAAAATCGCGATGGCGGCGGCGCATCCACGAGGCAATCGCGAAAGGATACGTGAGCGGCACCCATCGGCCGCTCACGTTCCGCAGCGCGGGGAAGTCAGCCGGCGATACGATCTCCATGGAATGTCCCAGGCGCTCGAGCTCGGCCGCGACCGACTGGTAGCTCATGTAGACAGCGGACTGCGGATCCGTCGGTGTCTGCAGGACGACCGCACACCGAAGCGATCGCGTCTCGCTCACGCGCGCCGCTCCAGGCGCCGGCGGGCGGTGACCAGGCCGCCGCACCAGCCCGCGAGCCAGATCCACCGCGCGACGTCTCCTCGCGATCGAATGTGCGCGAGCTTCCAGGCGAGATGCCGCGCGAGGTCATACACCGTCCGCGCCATCGCCGGCGGCCGTTCCTCCGGCGCGTACCGGCGCTGCACATAGGCGCCGCTCTCGGCCCACGCCCAGGCCTGAGCAAACACCCCGGATATGGTGTCGCGAAAGCGCACGTGCATGACGGCATCCGGCACGAAGACGAGCGGCGTCCCAGCCAGCTGCACGCGAATACAGTAGTCGGTGTCCTCCTGTCCCGCCATCGCCTGCAGTGTCTGGTCGAACCCGCCCACGCCGTCGTGCACGGCTTTCGACACACCGAGGCCACCCGCTCCGGCGTACGGCAGCGTGGGGTGGCAATACCCGCCGGCGGGTCCCTCCCCCTGCCCGACACCGCCTCGGGCCTGGGCCAGCCACGAGACGTTCAGCCGCCGGAAGTCGTAGCGGCACGCGACGAAGTCCTGTGACGCCAGCGCGCAGCCCATCGCCTCCAGATATCCATCCCCCATCACATCGTCTGCATCGCAGAAGAGCAGCGCCGTGCCGTGCGCCGCTGCGGCGGCGGTGTTGCGCGCGTAGGCCGCGCCGCGGCGCGCCGCGGCGTCGATCACACGAAGCGAGGGCATGCGATCGGCGAAGGAGTTCGCCACGGCAATCGTGCCGTCGCGCGATCCGTTGTCGGCGACGAGGACTTCCCATGCATAGGTCGTCCGTTGTCCCGCAAGTGCGGTCAGCTGCGCGCCGATCGTCGCCTCGCTGTTGAAGCACGGGATGACGACGCTCAGTCGCGGCGGCATTCGGTCGTGGTTAGTACGCAATCAGCCGCCGTGCGGCCTGTTCGATCTCCGCCTCGGACGGAAGGAAGTAGTCTTCAAGGGGCGGTGAATAGGGCACCGGGGTATCGAGGGCGCCGATGATCCGCACCGGCGCATCGAGAAACTCGAACGCTTCTTCCTGGATGATCGCCGCAAGACTCTCCCCGACGCCCCCGGTGCGCGAGTCCTCGTGCACAATCAGGACGCGGCTGCAATGTCTCACGACGGCAAGCACCGCCTCCCGATCCAGCGGCACAAGTGAACGAAGGTCCAGCACGGCCGCCTGCAACCCGTCGGCCGCGAGGCGCTCGGCCACGCGCAGCGCGACGTGCACGAAGGCGCCGTACGAAATGAGCGCGAGGTCGTCGCCGGTGCGTCGCAACGCGGCCTTTCCAATCGGCAGCGGCGCCGGGGGCAGCTCCTCGAGGACCTGTTTCACGCGCGGGTCCCGATAGAGCGCGATGTGTTCGTAGTACAGGACAGGATCCGGGTCGGCGATGGCGGCGGCCATCAGGGCGCGCGCGTCGGCGGGGGTCGAGGGGACCACGATCTTGATCCCTGGCGTCCTGTAGAACCACGGCTCGGTGTTCTGGCTGTGGTAGGGACCCGCATGACGCAGGCCGCCCCAGGGCATGCGCACGACCATCGGCACGCTGCCCCCCCAACGGTACCGGATCTTCGCGGCGTTGTTCACGAGCTGGTTGAATCCCGTCGCCACGAAGTCATTGAACTGCATCTCGCCGATCGGACGCAGCCCCGCGAGCGCGGCGCCGACACAGACGCCGAGGATCCCTCCTTCTGCGAGCGGCGCGTTCACGATGCGATCGCCGAACTCCTCGAGGAGCGGCCGCAGCAGCAGGAAGGCGTTGCCGTAGCGGCCGCCGACATCTTCGCCGTGCACAAACACGCGGCTGTCGGCGCGCAGGCCGTCCCGAAGCCCCAGCATGACGCCCTCGAGAAAGGTGCGCCCTTTTCGATCGAACGGGGCGCCGGGCTCGAGCGGCGGCAGCGCTGTGCTGGAGTCGCGGCGCCGGATCGCACCGTCCAGCACGTCGATACGGACGCGCGGCGCCTCACCGGCGAACACACCCGCACCGGCGTCCTCGGGTGCGGGCCACGGCGCGTCGATCACGATCTGTGCCTGTGCGTTCACGAGCGCCTCGGCTTCACGCTTGAGCCCGTCGAGGGCGCCGGCGTCGATGACGCCTGCGGCTTCGAGCCGCGCGGCATACATCGGGATCGGGTCGCGCGCAGACCAATACTCGTAGAGCTCGCGGTTCGCATACCCCTGATCCTCGACCTGGGGATACTCCCAGGAGGGCGGGGGATCCTTACCGAGATACAGCATGTCGTCATGGTGGGCGTGACCGCACATCCGCAGGCTCACCACCTCAATGAGCGCCGGGCCCCGGCCCGCCCGCGCGCGTTCGACAGCCCACGCGAACGCGGCCGCGATCGCGTCCGGATCGGTGCCGTCGATCGTGATGCCGGGGATACCGTACCCAGCCGCCTTGTCGGCAAACACGCGGACGGCGGATTGATCGCGCACTGGGGTGGACAAGGCTGTCTGATTGTTTTCGACACAGAACACGGCGGGCAGCCGGCGCGCGGCGCACAGGTTGACGGCCTCGTGCCACTCCCCCAGCGACGAGCCCCCTTCGCCGATGAAGGACAGCGCGACACGGCCGGACCCTTCGCGTGCGAACGCGGTCGCCATGCCGGCAATATTGAGCGTGCCAATGGCCAGCGGAGCCGCCGGAGGCAGGATGCCGTGATCGAGATCGCCGATGTGCAGATCCTTTCCGTTCATCGGCGGGCCCGCCTTGGCCATCTGGGCGGACAGCGCCAATCGGATCGTCTCGGGCTCCGGACGCATTGCCAGCGCAACGCCGAGATCGCGAATCAGCGGCCCCACGACGTCGCCTCGCCACGCGCCGTCCTCGCGGTAACGCTCGCCGCGCCGCAGCCGGATCCCGGCGGCGTAGATGGCTTCCTGGCCGAGCGATCGAAAGCCCTTGCCCTGAAATACCGACCCTTCGTACTGGACGTCGGCGCTGGTGAAAAACGCCTTCAGGCGGTTGTCGGTGGCCCGTGTCAGCACCATGCCCCGGAGGATCTCGACGCGCTCGGCCGCCGTCAGCGATGCGCGAATCGCGGCGCGACACAGAAATCCGTCGCACGCATCAACGATGTCGTCCGTAGCCTGTTCGAAACGCCGGACCGCCGGCACGCGCGGCGTGGGCTCGGAAACATCGATGGGAGCCAGGCGCTGCAGCCGCGCGCGGAACTCCCGGCTGAACGGGTCGCGCACGGCGTTGATGGAGGCTTCATCACCAGCCGGCGCGCCGCCGGTTGCCGCAAGCGCCTCGCGCGCCGCGGTGCACGCAAAAGGGTAGCGCTCGAGGACGAAGGCGCCGAATTCACGCCGCAGCGCGTCGGCGGCGGGTTGCGGCCGGTGCATGCCGGTCATCGTATCGCAGTCAGCGTACGCCGACCGCGCCGTTCACGAAGCTCTCAATCTGTGGCGCGGGCATGGCGCCGCTGGTGCGCGCCACTTCCTTTCCATCCGCGAAGACCGCCATCGTCGGAATCGAACGGATGCGGAAGCGCTCACCGAGATCGGGCAGGGCGTCGGTGTTCACCTTGGCGACCACGAAGCGACCGGTGTTCGAGGCCGCGACGCGAGCCAGCTCCGGCGCGACCATCCGGCAGGGTCCGCACCAGGGCGCCCAGAAGTCCACGACGACCGGCTGGCGCGCATCGCGAACGAGGGCGTCAAACGCACGGGCATCCGGCACCTCGATCGGCGCAGACGGAGCGGGCAGCGCCGTTTTGCACCGGCCGCAGCGTGCTTCACCAGCTGAAAACGCCACGCGATTGCGCTGCGCGCAGGACGGGCACGCCAGGATGAAACCGCGCTCGTCGAGTTGTACGTCACTCATGTCGCTGACCCTCCTCCATGGAGGGATCCGGGGCGCCCGGCGCCGCCGCGATCACGTGCGGCCACTCGCCCATGGGAGAGCCGGCGCGGTACGGGTGAAGGAGTTCGCCGCGGGGCACGGGACGGCGCGCAGCCCGGCGATGCATCTCGGGCGTCTGGACGATGAGCCAGATTCGATAACCGGCGTCCTCGAGAGCGCCGACACAGTCCTGTTCGCTCAGGCCCCGTTCGGCAAGCAAGCCGGGATGGCATTCCAGCATGATGTAACGATACCGGCCCGACGACAACCCGCGCCGCATGCCCGCGAGCACGCCTGTTTCAGCCCCCTCCACGTCGATCTTGATCAACTGGACGAGGTCCACCGACGCCGCATCGAGCGCATCGTCCAGGGGAAGGCTGTCGGTTTCGAAGTCCACCGTGACGGCGCGATCGTGATCGACCGCCCGAGAGACGCCCCAGTTGCCGTCCTCAGCCTTGAACGCGACGAAGGGTATTCGCTCCCGCCGAGCTCCGATGGCCGCTGGCTGCGCCAGCACCTGTGGCAATCGGTTCGCGTCGATGTTCGCGGCCAGGAGCCCGAACAGACGCGGCTCCGGCTCGAAGGCCACAACGCGCCCGAGGGCTCCAACCAGATGAGCAGCCGCGAGGGTGTAGTACCCCCAGTTCGCGCCAACGTCCACGAAGACCTCGCCGCGGTGAAGAAGGGCACGCAGCAATTGCGTCTCCTGAGGCTCGTACCGTCCCGTGAAACACACTTCGGCCGCCGTCGCGTCGCGGAGATCGCAGTGAAACACGCCGCCGCCAAGGTCGGAGGGAAAACGCATGAGGAAGGGGGCTGTCCCGAGGCGCCGGAGCCGACTGAGCAGCCAGTATCGCGCGAACGGAAGATGTCCCATCACGCAGGAGGCGGCGTTGACCCACCGCGGGATCTGCCCGTGATGCGCGACACTGCCAGGATTCGACACGGGTCGATTCTATCGAAGGTGGGATGCGTCGTGATCAGTCCGACACGGCAATCTCCCCCGGAACGATGGGGCGGGTGCGCGGAAGGAGTCCACGCCGGGCCATGTTGCCCACGTACGCGAGGATGGCGATGAATGCCGTGAGCTTGATCACGTCCGCGGTGGTCGAGCGTGGAAGGGCGCGCCAGAGAAACCACAGCACGGGCTGGGCGATGCAGACGGCCCAGACCGAGCCGTAAAAATACCGCCGTTCGTGCCCTTCGTTCTGGGTCGATCGCTTGACGCGCGGGAGCCATCCGATGGCGCCGAGCAGCCAGACCGACACGACGATCGGGAAATACGCCACGTCGTAGAGCTGGCGCATTCGCCACGCGCCGGTCGTGAGCGCCATCACGAGCCCGGTGATATTCAGCACCGCGAACGCGATGACCTCGCTCCATGCCAGGGTGTAACACACCCGCCTGTAGAGCGGATTCGGGCGATCTTCCGTGAAGCGAATGATGTAGGGTCGCGGCTCGACGCCCGGCAGCCGGCCGCGGAGTCCGGCGATCCCGGTGCCGACGAGCACCGCACCAAGCCACAGCGCCATGCGCGTATCGAAGCCGCGCTCGAAGAGGTC
Organism: Acidobacteriota bacterium; assembly: GCA_031404215.1. Lineage (GTDB taxonomy): Bacteria > Acidobacteriota > Vicinamibacteria > Vicinamibacterales > 2-12-FULL-66-21 > JALZOC01. The sequence goes on along the minus strand of JANNHC010000374.1, from coordinate 6,156 downwards.
GAAGGTCAGCGGACCTGGCGCAATGAAGAAGACCCAGATCCAGATGGGCCAGTGCGCCACCCGGTAACTGACCTTGTTGCGCTCACGAATCGGGCGATCGCTGGCGAGCTCGATGCGCTCGGCATGGCCGAGCGCGCGTTCATACGACGGAGGCAGAATGCCGCGGCGGGCGGCGGTCTTCTTCTCATCAGGCGTTGCTGTAGTCACCATCAGCATTATTACCCGTCGCGCCGAACGGAGCAGGCTGGATCTTCGTATGGCACGGGTATGAATCTGAAATACGCCTTCCGGATGCTGGTGAAGGACCCGTGGTTCACGTTCGTGGCGGTCCTCGCGCTGGGCCTGGGAATCGGCGTGAACAGCACCGTATTCACGTTCGTGAACGCCGTGCTGCTACGCGGCCTGCCGTTCGCGAACGCGGAACAGATAGTCCACGTCAGTGCCCGCAACACCGGCGAGGGCAACGGCCTGGGCGTGTCGTACCCCGACTACCGGGACTGGCGCGCGCAGGCCAGGACGTTCGCGTCGCTGGCGGCCTATCAACCCACCACGATGAACATCAGCGAGAGCGGGCATCCGCCCGAGCGCGCAAGCGGCGTCCGGGTGTCCGCGAATGCCTTCGGAATTATCGGTGAGCGCCCCATCACCGGCCGGGACTTCCGCGACACCGAGGATCGCAAGGGCGCCGAACCCGTCGTCCTCCTGGGACACGGACTCTGGAAGACCCGGTACGGCAGCAACCCGAACGTCATCGGCCGATCGATCAGGGTCAACGAAATCCCGACGACGATTGTCGGCGTCATGGCCGAGGGCATGAAGTTTCCGAACAACGCCGACTTGTGGATTCCGCTGGTGCCCGATACCGAGATGGAGCGCCGCGATATGCGCAGCCTGAACCTCTTCGGCCGGCTCCAACCGCGTACCTCGATCACGCAGGCGCGGGCCGAACTGACCGGCATCGCGAAGGCGCTCGAACGCCAGTATCCCGACACCAACACGTCGATCGATGCCGAGGTCATGACCTTCAATGACCGCTTCAACGGCGGCCCGATCCGCGTCATTTTCCTCACGTTGATGGGGGCGGTCGGGTTCGTGCTGCTCATCGCGTGTGCCAACGTCGCGAATCTGCTGTTATCGCGGTCGGCCCGCCGTTCGCGCGAGATTGCCCTGCGAATCGCCCTCGGGGCCAGCCGGGGCCGCGTGATCCGCCAGTTGCTCGTCGAGAGCACGCTGCTCGCGTGTCTCGGCGGCGTCCTTGGACTTCTGCTCTCGCTCGTCGGTGTCCGTCTCTTCGATATGGCCGTCGCCGATGTCGGGAAGCCCTACTGGATCAGGTTCACGATGGACACGACGGTCTTCGCCTTCCTCGTCGCCGTGTGCTTCGCCACCGGCATCATCTTCGGGATCGTGCCGGCGCTCCAGGTGTCAAAGACCAACCTGAACGAGATCCTGAAAGAAGGAGGGCGTGGCAATGCCGGCGGACGGCGGGCGCGCTGGCTCGCGTCGAGCATGGTCGTTGCGGAGCTTGCCCTCACGATCGTCCTGCTGGCAGGCGCCGGGCTGATGGTTCGCAGCTTCATGAAGCTGTACACGATGGACATCGGCGTCGATACGAGCCGCATGCTGACGATGCGGCTGACGCTCGCCGAGAAAAAGTACCCGACGCCCGAACAGCGTCGGCTGTTCTACGAGGCGTTGCTCCCCCGCCTGTCCGGGATTCCCGGCCTCGCCGCCGCGTCGATCACGAGCGCGCCGCCCGCGTCCGGCGCTGGTTCACGAGCGCTCGAGATCGAGGGACGGCCGGAGGCGGACCCTAAACGCGTGCCGCAGGTGACCACGCTCTTCGTGAGCGATACGTACTTCGACACGCTCGGCGTCACGATGCGGCAGGGACGTCCTCTTCGCGATGTGGACGGAAAGGCCGGCTCGGAGGCGGTCGTGGTGAACGCCCGCTTCGTCGCCCAGCACTTCCCAGGCGAGGACGTGATCGGCAAACGTATCCGCCTCAAGCCCGGCGGGCGCGGCCCGGAGGCGAAGCAGGAAAAGCCATGGATGACAATCGTCGGGGTCGCCCCGACTGTGCGGCAGCGCAACGTGCAGGATGTTGACCCTGACGCCGTGGCGTATCTGTCCTACCGGCTGGAACCGCCCACGGGCACGGCGATTCTCGTCCGCAGCCAGGCCGACCCGGCATCGTTGACCTCCGCGGTGCGCGAGGCCGTTCAAGCCACCGATCCCGATCAGCCGGTTTTCGGGGTGCAGACGATGGAGCAGGCGTTCGCGCAGAACCGCTGGCCTTACCGGGTGTTCGGGAGCATGTTTACGATCTTTGCGCTGATCGCCCTGGTGCTCTCAGCGGTTGGGATCTACGCCGTCACCGCCTATTCGGTCACGCAGCGCACGCAGGAGATCGGCGTTCGTATGGCGCTTGGCGCACAACCGGGCCAGGTTTCGTGGCTCATCCTCCGCCAGGGCCTCGTCCAGCTGGCGATCGGCCTCACGCTCGGCACCGCGGGGGCCCTCGCGGCGGCGCCGGTGCTGCGGGCGCTGCTGGTGCAGATCACGCCGAGCGATCCGGTAACGTTAATCGGAATCGGCGTCGTGTTCGCGATGGTCACGGTATGCGCATGCCTGATCCCCGCCCGTCGCGCGACGCGGCTCGATCCGCTGGTTGCGCTTCGCGTCGAGTGAGCCGAATGCGCCCCTCATCCCCTTCTCCTGTGTAAACGTCCGCAGAGGGACCTGTTCGAATGAAGCGGGCACCATGGACACACTCTGGCAAGATCTCTGTCAAGGCCCAGCGAACGCTGGCGGCTCGGGGCCCGGATTCGGATTAGCGATTGGGGATCCCGTTGCGCTATCGTTAGCTCCATGCTCCGATGGACAGCCAGGGCTGTGACCCTCGCGGCGGCGCTCGCCAGTCCCGCCGTAACCTTGGCACAGGACAGCAGGACCGCCTCACTCGAAAAGCTCCGCGCCGTCAAAGCCGCCGCGCTTCAGCCGTATCGGCCCGGCGCCATCGAAAAGGCCCTCCTCTTCGTCGAGCGCGAAGATCCCATGCGCAAGATCGCGCCGCGCAACGGTTTCTTTGTGGAGTACGGCTATACGGGAAAGCCCGTCGGCTCGGGGATTGGCTTCGGCGCCGGATATCGTCACGACCTGTTCGATCGACGCGCGCGCGCGCGGTCGTGGAGACGGGCGCCACATTACGCCGCTACCGTATGGTGCGCGGGGACTTCTCGCTGCCTTCGCTCGCCGGCGGCTGGCTCGAGCTAGGCGCCGAAGGGATCGATCGGCACGATCCGCAGGAGGACTTTTATGGCCTCGGCGCGGGGTCGCTCGAGGACAACCGCGTGAGCTTCCTGTTCGACCGGCGTGAAGTGCACGGACGCGCCGTCGTCAAGCCGGGAGGCGGGCTGCACATCGGCGGGCGGTTGGGTCGTATCGCCACGAAGGTCGGCGCCGGCCGCGATCCGCGGTTTCCGTCAATCGAGCTGCGCTTCGGCGATGCGGATGCGCCCGGGCTGGCCGAGCAGCCGGATTTTTCGGTTGGGGATCTATTCGCGTTCGTTGATAGGCGCGATCAGCCGGGCAACCCGCGCGGCGGGGGCTACTACGGGGTCACGTGGCGACGGTATTCGGATCTCGACGGCGACCGCTACAGTTTCCGCGTCCTCGACGCCGACGTCCAGCATTTCATCCCGGTGTTCGACAAGAAGCGCGTGTTTGCGCTCCGCGGGCGCGTGATCAGCACCGATGCCAGGGCGGGGCAAGTCGTGCCGTTTTATTTCCGTCCGACGCTCGGGGGCAGCGACTCGCTGCGAAGCGCGCGTGATTTCCGTTTCAGGGACACCAATGTGCTCGTGCTGAACGCCGAGTACCGATGGGAAGCGTTTTCCGGACTCGATATGGCGCTGTTCACGGACTTCGGGAAGGTCGCGTCACGGGCCGCTGACCTCGACCTGTCCAACCTCGAGCATGCGTACGGCATCGGCTTCCGTTTCAATACGTATCGGGCGGTGTTCCTCAGGCTCGATCTGGCGCTCGCGGGTTTCGAGACGCCACGGTTGTTCATCAAGTTCAACAAGGCATTCTGATCGCATGCATACGCGTCACCTCATGCTCACGCTCGCACTTGCCGGCGCCCTCGTGGCTGGCGGCGCCACGCGCGCCGCTGGTCCCAAGTTCTTCGGCGACGATCCGATTTCGCGCGATCCCGAAACCCAGGATGCGTCGCGCGTCCAGCCGATCGAGATGAGCCAGCAATTCGACTTTGTCGAAAACTCGTTCCTCGGCGCCGGCGACCGCTCGCCGTTGCGCGCGAACAACGTCAACACCGTGGACGAAGTGCCCGACTCCAGCTGGTTCACGAACCGGGCCGGGGCTGCGGGCTGGTCGGCCAGGGACCGAGCAAGAGGCCCGGACCTCGGATCGGGGCCTGCCCCTGGGACGTGGACGATCGTGGCCGCGAAAACCGAGGGCATTACGCCCGGCATGACGGTCCGCGATTCGGCGGGCGACGTGTATTTCGTCAAGTTCGATCCGCCGTCGAATCCGGAGATGGCCAGCGGGGCTGAGGTCATCTCGACGAAGTTCTTTCACGCCTTCGGGTACCACGTCCCTGAGAACTACCTCGCGACCCTGCAGCCGGCGTCACTCGTGATCGCCGACGGCACGCGGATCGCGGACGAGGATGGACGGCTGCATCCAATGCGGACGAAAGACATCGAGGCCGTGTTGGAGAAGGCTGCGCGCAACGCCGACGGCAGCTATCGCGTCGTCGCCAGCAAGGCGCTGGCGGGGACGCCGGTGGGCCACTTCCGCTATTACGGCACGCGCCCGGACGACCCGAACGACATCTACCCGCACGAGCACCGGCGGGAGCTTCGCGGCCTGTCGGTCTTCGCCGCCTGGCTCAATCACGACGACTCGCGCAGTATCAACACGCTCGATACGCTCCTCAAGGACGGGGAGCGCTCGTTCGTGCGCCACCACTTGATCGATTTCGGATCCACGCTCGGCAGCGGCAGCACGCGCGCACAGGCCTCGCGCGCCGGCAACGAGTACATCTGGGAATCGCGGCCGACGCTCGTGACAATGTTGACGCTGGGGTTGTATGTCCGGCCCTGGGTCAAAGTGGATTTTCCCGAATACCCGTCGATTGGCCGCTTCGAGGCGAACTACTTCATGCCCCGGGAGTGGAAGCCGGAGTACCGCAACCCGGCGTTCATCAACGCACGCCCCGAGGACCGCTTCTGGGCCGCACGAATCGTGGCCGCGTTTCCCGACGACGCGATCCGCGCCGTCGTCGAGAGCGCCCGGTTCTCGGACCCCAGCGCCTCGCAATACCTCGTAGATACGCTCGTGGCGCGAAAGACCAAAGTGCTGATGGCGTGGTTGAACGGGACCAACCCGATCGTCAACCCGTCGTTGAGCGCGGCGGGCCTGCTGACGTTCGAGAATGCCGCAGAAGCCGCGGCCGTGGCGAAGCCGGCCGAGCACTACACCGTGGAGTGGTCTCGGTTCGACAATGCCACCGGGACGCACGATCCGGCGGGTCAGGAAACGACCGTGACCGAACCACGGGCGCAGGCGCCGGAGGCGCTGCTCGCGTCGAAGCCGCAATTCATCGCCGCGCGCCTGCGCGCATTCCGTGCCGATCGGCCCGAGTGGGCGCAGCCGCTGATGCTGTACTTCCGGCAGGCTGACGCAGGCTGGAAACTGGTTGGCCTCGAGCGGAATCCCTAGTGTCGGCACGCCGAAGACCGGCGGCCCTCTTCGTCCTCCTCGTCCTCCTCAGCAGTGCCGCCGCCCTTCTTCTAGCCATCCTCTTCTCCGCCCGTGTGTCCCGCAAAATGCCGGACCTCGCCGTCTACTGGACGGCCGCGGCCCGTGCGAGCGTCGCCGAACCGCTGTACCGGACCGACGATGGACACTATCAGTTCAAGTACCTGCCAGCATTCGCCGTCCTGACAGCACCGGGTGCCCGCGTGTCGCTTCAGACGGCAAAAACGATTTGGTTCGTCGCCTCCGTGGTTCTTCTCGTCGCGTTCCTGTATTTGAGCCTGGTAACGATTCCGGAACGGAGGAAAACGAGCTGGGTGCTCGTGACCCTCACGCTCCTCGTAATGCTGAAGTTCTACGGCCACGAGCTCG
>JANNHC010000373.1:0-4638 GCA_031404215.1 Acidobacteriota bacterium | reverse complement strand
TACCTGACCAGCCGCGGCATCGGGGCCAACCGGCTCCGCACCGTCAGCTACGGCGAGGAACGGCCCAAGCACGACAACGGCCGCGAAGAGACCCGCCGTCTCAATCGCCGCGCCGCCATGGTGGTAAGGGTGCAACGGTAGGCAGGGTACAGGTAAAGAGTATCTGTTTCGGTAGGGTGGGGTCTCCGGACCCCGCCCTCACCACACGAGGGAAGCCATGCGGTTCATCAATGCGTATCTGGTCGGCTACTTCATCCTCGTGATGGGCGCCCTCGCGGCGCTTTGGTACGGTGGTGCGCTTCGTCATATTTCGGCGACCTGGGTCGTCATTGGCCTCGTCATCGCTCTCGGCCTCGGCATCATGTTGTCGGTTTCCGCCGGGAAGCCGGAAATCTCTCGCGAGTAAGCTCGAACAAGCAAGCAAAGAGCAAAAGACGAGGGCATCGCCAGTGTCCGCCCCTGGGAGGGTGGATGCTGGCTTTTTTATGTACGGCGAAGCCGGACCTTGTAGAACCTGAAGAAGATGGCATACCTTGTGAGTACGCCTCAGCGATATGATGCGCCGCCTCCTTATCTGTGCGATTCTGCTGTGTGCCCTCGCCGCAACTGCCGCGTGCAAGGAAGAGAACGGCGTCAAGGTCTCGAGCTTCACGTTCAACGGCACGAAGGCCGTCACGCCCGGCCAGCTCAAATCTGTTCTTGCGACCTCCGCCAGCTCCAAGATTCCCTGGGGACAGAAGCATTACTTCAGTCGCGACCAGTTCGAAGCCGATCTCAAACGCATCGCCGCCTTCTATAAAGATCGCGGGTACCCTGACGCGCGCGTCACCTCCTTTGACGCGAAACTGAACGACACGCAGACATCGGTCAGCATTACCGTCGACATCGCGGAAGGCGAGCCCGTGCGCGTGGAGCGCGTTGCGTTCAGCGGGTTCGAGCCGCTACCCGAACAGCATCGCCGTGCCCTTGAAGGCGGGCTGCCGCTGAAGGTCGGCCAGCCCCTCGATCGAGCCCTGTTGCAGGCGAGCCGCGAGGCGGCCCTCGACGAATTGCGGGACCACGGTTACCCATACGCGTCAGTCAGAATGGGTGACAACGCCGGCAGCTCCGAGCGACAGCGCGTCGTCTCGCTGACGGCCGACGCGGGGCCGCTCGCACAGTTCGGGCCCATCGAGATCAGCGGCAACGTCAGCGTCAGCGACAACGTGGTGCGCAGGCAGCTGACCTACAGGCCGGGGCAGCTGTTTCGGCAGAGCGCCCTGCAGGAGAGCCAGCGCAAGCTGTACGGCCCCGAGCTCTTTGACTTCGCCAACGTCGAACCGCTTCGATCGGATGAGAAGCCGACCGACGTGCCGACGCGCGTCACGGTCACTGAAGGCAAACACCAGAAAGTCAATTTCGGCGTCGGATATGGAACCGAGGAAAAGGGACGCGTGCAGGTGGACTGGCGGCACGTGAACTTCCTTGGCGGCGCGCGCACGGCCGGCGTGCTGGCCCGCTACTCCGCGCTCGACCGGGGCGTTCGGCTCAACTTCAAGGAGCCCTATTTTTTCGGGCCGCGCTACGATGTCGCGCTCAGCGGGCAGTCGTGGCACAGCGACGAACCAGCCTTCACGCTCGACACGAACGGCGCCCGCGCGACCGTGTCCCGTCGCTTCCGCCGCGGTGGTGGCCCGGTTCTCGGATCGCGGCCGACGACCACGCTGTCGTTGACATACGCGAACGAACACGAGCGGTACGCGATCTCGCAAGCGGCCCTGGACGATCCGACATTCCGCGACGAGTTAATCGCGCTCGGCCTGGATCCCCGGCCAGGGCCCAACGCCGGGAAGGGGAAGGGCACCCGGTCCGCGATCAGCCTGGACGGCGGACGCAATACCACCAATAACCTGCTCGACGCCAAGCGTGGCTATGTCGCGTCCATTCACATCGAGCAGGCCGGGCGCTGGCTCGCCGGCTCGTACGACTACTACGAAGTGACGGCAGAGGCTCGTGCGTACCGATCGCTCGGCAACCGCATCGTCGCGGCGGGGCAGGCGCGGCTCGGATCGATCGACGCGCTCGGCGATCCGGAAAACAAAGTGCCGTTCTTCAAGCGGTACTTTCTGGGCGGGGCCACGAATCTGCGCGGGTGGGGACGTTACGAAATCTCGCCGCTCAGCGGCAACGGCCTGCCAATCGGAGGGCACTCCTTCCTGAACTTTTCTACTGAGCTTCGGGCCAACGTCTGGCGCAGCCTTGGCGCTGTGATCTTTCTCGACGGCGGCAACGTGTGGACGAACCGGTGGAGTTTCGACGTGAACGACATGCGCTACGACGTCGGCCCAGGCCTGCGCTACCAGACACCGATCGGTCCCCTTCGCGCGGACCTCGGCTATCAGCTCAATCCCATCCCCGGCCTGCTCGTGAACGGACAAGAACAGGCGCGGCGCATTCGCTTCCACTTCAGCATCGGACAGGCGTTCTAGGGCCCGGGGCTCCAGGGCTCAGGCAAGCTTCATCACGGTACCGGGTACAGGCAGGCACAGAGCAGCATGCGCGCGATTCGACGGGTTCTGCAGGTCGTGACGTTGGTCGGGACGCTCATGGTGGGCGTGCTGGCGGTCGCTCTCATCGTCTCGCAGACGCCGTGGTTTCGCGACTGGCTGCGCCGCTACATCATCCGAGAGTCGAAACAGTACTTGAACGGACAGATGACGATCGGCGGTCTTGGCGGCAATCTGTTGTTCGGGGTCGATCTGGCGAACGTGGCCGTTGACGTGTCGGGTGAGCAGGTCATCGCGGTCAAGGGGGTCGAGCTCGACTACAACGTGTTCTATCTCATCTCGAAGGGCCTGGTCCTCGATCGGATCAAGTTCGATCAGCCGGTCCTGCGCGTGGAGCGCGATGCCAGTGGCTGGAACCTCCAGCGGCTCGTGAAGCGGCAGGAGCGGGAGGCAGATCGCGAAGGGCCTACGCGCCCGGTGTCGCTCCCGTCGATCGAGATCAGCGACGCGATCGTATCCATGGAGGACCGGACCGCGTCCGGTGTTTCGCTGCCACGACGTGTCGACGACCTCGACGTCAAGGCGTCGTTCGAGTATGCCCCCGTCCATTACAGCGTGGTACTCGAACACGTGAGCTTCCGCGGCAGCTCGCCCGAGTTGCTGCTCCAGCAGCTGTCCGGCAAGATCGCGCTCCGTGACGACAACCTGTACCTCGACGGGATCACGCTGAAGACCAGCGAATCGTCGCTGGCCATGAACGGGGTGATCGAGCGATATCTCGGCACGCCGATCGTCAAGGTAAGGACCACTGGCCGCGTGTCGATGCCCGAGGTCGGCCGTGTGCTGCCAGTCGCGGCCGGCTACAATCTGCACCCTTCCGTCAGCCTGGAAGCCAACGGTCCCGCCGGAGAGCTTGCGCTGGCGTTCGACGTGAAGTCGGAAGCCGGGAACGCGCGCGGCCAGCTGACGACGGACATGCAGGCGCCGAATTTCGCCGCCAAGGGTGATGTGGACGTGGAACGGCTGAACCTCGCACCGCTCCTGAAGGACCCGGCGCAGACGACCGACCTCACCGGGCACGCGAAGCTCGACCTCGCGATGAAGTCCGCGCCCGCTCATGCGGCGGCACTCGATCGGCTGAGCGGCACCGTCGCGTTCAGCGGTCCGCATGTCGTAGCCGCCGGCTATGAATTGCGAAACGTCACGGTGACCGGCTCGATGGCAGGGCCGCGAATCACCATCGACGGCCGCGCCGCGGCGTACGGCGGGACGGCGACGGCGCGCGGGTTCATCGTGACGCCGGCGCCCGGTCGTCGACTCGCATTCGACCTGCGCGGCAAAGCCGATCACGTCAATCTTCGCGCCCTTCCGGCCACGACCGGGGCGCCGCAGATCGAGACCAACCTGTCGGCTGCCGACTATCACGTCAGCGGCGACGGGCAATCGATTCAGGGCAACGCGGTCCTGAACAAATCCACGATCGAAGGCGCGGCCGTGGAGGAAGGGACGTCAGCGGAGTTTGCGCTCACGCCGGGAACCATTTCGTACTCTGCGCGCGGCGGCGTCAGCGACCTCGATCTCGATCGCGTCGGGACGGCCCTGAAGATCGAGGCGTTGGCCAAACCCGCGTACGACAGCCGCATCAACGGCACCTTCGAGGTCTCGGGCAGCGTTCCAAGAACGCCGGCGGGACAGCGCGCGCCAGCCGACTCCGCCTCGACGCTTTCGGCGATGAAACTGGATGCAACCGGCCGGTTCACGGACTCGGACCTTCTGGGCGGCCGGGTCCCGGAGCTGGCTTTGGTCGCCCATCTCGATCAGGGCACCCTGACAGGGCGCGCCGACGGACGTTTCGAGGACTTCAACCCGGCGCAGGTTTCCGGGCGCAAGGAACTCGACGGGCGGGTCAACGGCACGGTGAACGCGAACTTCGCCATCCGCGACATTGGCGCGCCGATCACGGCCGATGCCGTCTCGGCTGACGGGAAGGCGACGCTGACGCGCTCCACAATCGGCGGACTGCGCATCGACAGCGCAGAGGCGGACGGGAGATACAGCGCGCAGGTGGGCGATCTCACCCGGTTCACGATCGCCGGGCCGGACGTGAAGGCGGATGCATCGGGCCGGCTTGCGCTCAATCGCACCTCGAGCT
>JANNHC010000372.1:0-18443 GCA_031404215.1 Acidobacteriota bacterium | reverse complement strand
TTTTTATCACGGGTGCCGATGCGTTTGCAGAAATTGCCACGTGGCACCGCTATCCCGAGGTGCTGGAGCTCGCGCACTTCGTCGTGGTGTCCCGGCCGGGTTTTCCGGTCGAGGATTTGCCCGGACGGCTGCCGGATCTCGCGTCACGAATGACCGGCGTGCAACCAGATCCCGCTCACCAGGCTCCAGCGTTCAACCGCGTGGCGCGAGCGTCATCCCCGTCGATCTTTCTCGTGAATGCCCCGACTCCCGACGTGTCCTCCAGCGAGATCCGCAGGCGGCTGGCGTCCCGCGAGCCGCTCGCCGATCTCGTTCCCGACGGCGTGTCTCGGCACATCGCGCAACACGGTCTTTATACTGAAAGCGTTGGCTCACTTGCGGCAGACCACTTGCATGGCGAACACTGAAAAACCGCGGACTGCGACGAGCGGCAAAAGGCGATTGACCGGAGAAGTCGGGAAGGCGGTAAAGGCCGCACTCGACAAGAAAGCCTCGGACGTTGTCGTCCTCGACCTGCGCAACACACCGGCCTTTACCGATTTCTTCGTGCTGTGTTCCGGGCAGAGCACGCGTCAGGTCAAGGCGATCACCGATGCCGTCGAGGAGACGCTCCGCGCAGCGAAGATCAAACCGGCGCACGTCGAGGGTTACGACCGCGCCGAATGGATCCTGATGGACTACTTCACGTTCATCGTGCACGTCTTCACGCCGCAGACCCGCGCGTTCTACTCGCTGGAGCGGCTCTGGGGCGATGCCGAGCGGATCGAGGTCGCAGAACCGGCATAGAGGCCCTTCGGTTGCCAGGAGTGCCAAGGGGTACGGAATGTCGGTGCGCGCGACGGCGGATGCGATCCTGGCCGTGCTTCTGGCACCGGCGTGCGCCGCGTGTGAGCGGCCCCTCGACGCGCCGACGCGAGGGCCGGTCTGCAACGGTTGCTGGAACTCGATCGCGCTGATCACTGCGCCAGTCTGCGACGCGTGCGGCGATCCGTTACCCTCCTGGAGAATCATCAGCCTCGAGTGCAGCCGGTGTCCACGCTGCCGGCGGCGCGACCTGCCTGTGACGCGCGGCCGGACGATTGGCGCCTACGACGGATCGCTTCGCGCGATCGTGCACGCGCTCAAGTACGGCGGGCGCCGCTCGATCGCCCGGCCTCTCGCCTCACTGCTGACAACACACGGTTCGGACGTGCTGGACGAGGCCGATATCGCCGTGCCGGTGCCGCTCCACCGATCCCGGCAGCGGGCGCGCGGTTTCAATCAGGCGGAGGAGATCGCGCGATATCTTCCCATTCCGACCAGCCGTGCGCTGCGACGCATTCGGGCGACCCCTTCACAGACTGACCTTCCCGCGGCGAAGCGTCACGCAAACGTGCGGGATGCGTTTGCGTTCGACCGCCGCAAGCGGGTGGCGGGACAGATCGTCGTGCTCGTGGACGACGTGAGCACGACCGGGGCGACGCTCGACTCGTGCGCGCGCGTGCTGCTCGAGGCCGGCGCGCGCGAGGTCCGTGCGCTTACTGCCGCGCGAGTCGTGTCTCGACCGCGCTGACGACGTCCGACGAGACCGCGTCGCGCGGCCGCTCGCCGTCGAGCCGGAGCCACCCCTCCTGGGCCGCCTGTCGGCGGTAACTGTCGCGCACGCGCGAGAGCAGCGCCAGGTCGCGTTCGTAGCGATCGCGCCCGGCCGCCTTCCGCAGGGCGGCGGTTTCCGGGGCGATGTCGAGCAGAATCGTCAGGTCCGGTTTTGGAAGAAACCGCTGGATGTCGAGCAGCCACGCGGGATCCAGGCCCTGGGCTTCGCCGTAGGCGATGCTCGACGCCACGTACCGATCGCAGACGAGGACGGCCCCCTGCTCGATCCCGCGTGCCATCTCATCGCGGCGCTCGTACCGGTTGGCCACGTACAGCAACTGCATGACGTCCGGTCCGTACTCCCGTTCGCCGTGCAGCGCGCTCGAGATCTCCGACCCGATCGCGGTCTCGTAGTCAGGGAATGACAGCAACCGGCATTCACGCCCGCGCGCGGTCACATACCCGCGCACGTGTTCCGCCTGGGTTTGCTTGCCGCTCTGGTCGAGGCCTTCGAAGGCGAGGAGAAAACCGGTCATCATGGCTCGGGGCTCGAGGCTCGGGGCTCAGGCCTCAAGCGCCAGCAGATCCTCAATCGTCTGGCGCCTGCGGATGACAGACCGGTTCGTGCCGTCCACGAGCACTTCGGCCGGCATCGTGCGGCGATTGTAATTGGAGGCCATGACGGCGCCGTATGCGCCGGCGTCGAAGACGCAAAAAAGGTCCCCGGGCCGGGGACGCGGTAGGCGGCGATCCTTGCCGAGCGTGTCGCTGCTCTCGCACAGGGGCCCGACGATGTCGGCGACGATCTCGGGCTCGGCCGTGGTCTCGACGGCCTCGATACGGTGGAACGCGCCGTACAGCATGGGGCGTATGAGTTCGGTCATGCCTGCGTCGAGAATCACGAACACCTTGCCGTCCGGGCGATCCTTGACGTCCACCACGCGTGACAGCAGCGCCCCGGCCGGCGCCACGATGCTGCGCCCGGGCTCCAGGATGATTGCGAGGCCGGAGTCTCTGACGGCCGGAAGGAGTGCCGCGGCGTAATCCTCCGCGGTCGGCACTTTCGATCCGTCGTACGAGACGCCCAGGCCTCCGCCGAGATCAAGGTGATCGATCCTGATGCCGTCGTCGCGCAGTTCGCGCGCGAGGGTGACGACGGCGGCGGCGGCGCGGCGGAGCGGATCGAGATCGGTGATCTGCGAGCCGACATGCGTGTGCAGCCCGACGATCTCGAGGCCCTCGCGCGCCGACGCACGGCGGCAGATTTCGCGGGCCGCGTCCATGGCGATGCCGAACTTGTTCGTCTTCAGCCCGGTGGAAATGTGGGGATGGCTGCGGGCGTCGATGTCGGGGTTGACCCGCAGGGCCACGCGCGCGCGTGTCTGCCGCTCGCGGGCGAGCAGATCAATCCGCTCCAGCTCCCCTTCCGATTCGGCGTTAATCGTTTTCACGCCCAGGTCGATCGCCTGCGCGAGCTCCGCCGGCGTCTTGCCTACGCCGGTAAAGACGATCTGCTCGGGAATGAAGCCCGCACGCAGCGCGACGTCGATCTCGCCCCCGGAGTTCGCGTCTGCCCCGGCGCCAAGCCCGCGCACCAGCCGGGCGATCGCCAGCGTCGAGTTCGCCTTCAGCGCATAGTGCAGTGCATGGGGATACGAGCGAAACGCATCGTCTATTGCGCGGTAGCGGGCCGTGATGGTGCCGGCGCTGTAAACGTAGAGCGGCGTGCCTTCAGCAGCCGCCAGCTCTTCCAGCGGGACACCGTCACAGTGCAGGGTCTGACCTACGCGATGAAATCCATTCACGAAGAAGCTGATTGTATCGCACCCCATGGCGCCCCTGGCTCCCGTGGCACCCCTGGGGCCTGGCACCCGAGTATCCGGCAGCATTCCCCTGAGTTTGGTATGATGCCGGTGCCGCACGCATGTCTGTTGACTCTCCAGCCGCGCAGCCGGCGACGTCCGACACCCTCATCGAGCAGTGCCTCAGCGGTGATCAGGTCGCCTGGGAGGCGATCGTTCGCCAGAACTGGCGAAAGGTGTTTAACGTCGCGTACAAGTTCGTCGGTAAGCACGACGAGGCGGAAGACCTCACACAGGACATCTTCCTGAAGATTTTCAAGGCGCTGAAGACGTTCGACCGGCGCGCCAATTTTCAGACCTGGATCATCAGCATCAGCCGCAACCTGTGCATCGACCACTACCGCAGCGTCCGCAAGGAACGGCAGACGATTGCACGCGAGGTGGATACGAGCGATTTGCAGCCGGCCTCACGCGAGCGGACGCCATACGCGGTCGCGGAGCACCTGGACCTGCGGGCGCAGCTCAGGCAGGCGCTCGAGACGCTGCCGGTGACGTTGCGAACCGCCGTGGTGCTGCGCGATCTCCAGGAGTTGTCGTATCAGGAAATCGCCGATCGCCTCGGACTGCCTGAAGGAACGGTGAAATCGCGCATCAATCGCGGCCGTATCGAGCTGGGCCGTCAGCTCAAGCGGTTGCAGGACAAACAACCGGTTCAGCGCCGGCGGCGCGGCGCGCCCGCCCGCCAGCGGACCCGGCGATCCGGAGTACCTGAATGAATCTCACAACCGAAAACGCGAACGGCGTCGCCGTTGTCCGCATCGGCGAATCTCGCCTGATGTATCCGCTGCTGTCCGAATTTTCAACCGCCGTGACACAGCTCATCGCATCCGGCGAGCGCAAAGTCGTCGTGGATCTGTCTTCGGTGGGGTACGTGGACAGCGCCACGATCGGCTGCCTGATGGATCTCTACCGGCAGGCCAATGCCGCTGGCGGAGCGCTGAAGCTCGCCGGCGTGCAGAAGCGGGTCGAAACGATGCTCACCATGACCGGCGCCCAGAATTTCATCGAGGTACATCCCGACGAGCCGAGCGCCGTCAAGAGCTTCGGAGCGTAGCCGATGCGCACGATAAAGATGACCAACGGCACACGCGTCGCCCTCGACGGAGATCTGCTGTCGATGCTCGAAACGTTATACGTCGAGGTGACGGCCAAGCGCGAACTCGAGCGAACGTTCGAGGACATGGTCCGCGAAATCCAGCACCTGATCGATCAGATGGACGACGCCGAAAGGCGTCAGTACCTGGCCGAGAGCCTGTTCCTCAACGCCGTTTCGTACGAGAACGAGAGACTGGGCGCGTATATGAAGAAGCTGACGAAGAAATAGCTGTTCGTCGGGGTCACGGCGATCGGTCCCTTCCATGTCGTTAAACTACCTCGCCACCCGCTTCACGTGTTCCTGGCCGTGGAGCACGATGGTCATGCTCTGCGACGGCCGCATGGTGTGCGGGTGCGCCGATCCCTATGGCAAGCGGGTCCTCGGCGACGCGAAATCGGAAGGCGTCTCCGCGATCTGGACCGGCGATCGCGCGACCGGACTTCGCCACGATCTCAACGCAGGCGGGTCGAAATTCTGCGGTGATTGCCCCCTGAAACTTCCCCTCAAGCAAGAGGATGCGCCCCCCAACCGCCCTCTGAGCGTGTCGCCGCTCCCGTCGCGGCTGTACATCGAGTGCACCGCGGCCTGTAATATCTCGTGCGCCCAGGCGTGCTGCGCGCCGGAGACGGGCATCACGCGCACGCGCCATGCGGGCATGCTCGACTTCGAGCTGTTTCGCCGCGTCATCGACGAGGCGGGCGCATCGCTCGGCCGAATCGATTTCTTCAATTACGGCGAGGCATTCCTGCACAAGCGCGCCATCGAGATGTGCGAGTACATCAAGGCGCGCCATCCGCACATCTACCTCTACACGAGCACGAACGGCCTCGCCTTTACCGAGGAGCAGGTCCGACGGCTCGTCCACTCCGGGATCGACGAGGTGACCTTTTCGATCGACGGCGCCACCACCGAGAGCTACGCGCAGTACCGGAAACGCGGGGATTTCGGGAAAGCCATTCGAAATCTTCGGGCCGCGGCGGGAGAAAAACTCCGTGCCGGCCGCGATCTTCCGTTCATCAACTGGCGGTACATCCTCTTCACGCACAACGACAGCGACGAGGAGATGACGCGCGCGCGCGAGATGGCGGGCGAGATTGGCATCGACCGCCTGTGCTGGGAACTCACCGATCATCCCGAGGACATGTACTCGCGCCGTTTCGTGCCCGGCAGCGAAGCGCTCGCCGCAATCAGGCACGAGATCTGGGACGATAACAATCTCGGCAACGCGATCCCTGGCGCGACGCCGCGTGCGAGGATCGAGATCACCGGGCCGTTGCCCGGCCTACCGCTGCTTGCCCGCGCCGGGCGCCCGATCACGGTGCGCACAACCATCCGCAACCTCTCGACGCGTCCGTTCCCTGCGCAGGCCACCTACGGGCGGCGCCTGGTCCGCGTGGGCGCGCAGCTCTGCGCGCGCGACGGTTCGCTGGTCAACCGAGACTTCGAACGCGCATGGCTGCCCGCGGCGCTGCAGCCGTCATCGAGCGTTGACCTGCAGATGACGCTGACCGCGCCGGAGAGGCCGGGACGCTATGGGTTGAAGTTCGACCTGGTGAGCGAGGGGATCGACTGGTTCGAGGCCTGCGGATCTGAGACGACGACGAAGATGCTGGTTGTTTTTTAAGTCGGTGTCAGATCGTCGGTGTCAGGTCTTCCGGTTTTAGGGTTCCGACAACCTTGCAAATCAATTCGCCAGCCGAGCCGCGCTCTTTGCCGGCGCACTGACCGGGATGGCGACCCCCGTCCCTTCCATCGGCGCATCGACCAGCCGCCACGCGTCGGACTCTTCGAGAATCTTGGCGGCAAACGCCGTGTGCAGCGCGTGGCCGCCACGGTGCGCGACCAGGTGCCCGACGACAGGATGGCCGACGAGCGATAAGTCGCCAATCACATCGAGAATCTTGTGGCGCACGAATTCGTCCTCGAAGCGCAGCGCGTTGTTCAAGACTCCCGTCTCGCCCAACACGATGGCGTTGTCGAGCGAGCCGCCCAGCGCAAGGCCGCGCTGCCGGAGCATCTCGACTTCCTTGAGGAACCCGAACGTCCGCGCCGGAGCGATATCTTCCACGAAACTCTCTTCCGTAATCCGCATCGTCCGCGATTGATGCCGGAGAAGGGGATGGTCGAAGCTGATGCTGTACGTGACCTTGAAATGGTCCGAGGGATAGAGCGCGATCCGCTTGTCGCCCTGCGTCAGTGAAATCGGACGAAGGACCTTCAGGTAGTGACGCGGCGCCTGCAGGCGCTTGACGCCCGCTTCGTTCACGAGATACACGAACGGCGCGGCGCTGCCGTCCATGATCGGCACTTCGGGACTGTTCAACTCGACGATGGCGTTGTCGATGCCGAGCGCCGTGAGGGCGGCCAGCAAGTGCTCCACCGTCTCGACCGACACGGCTTCGCGGGTGAGGCCGGTCTGGTAGTGGATGCCCCCTCCGAGGTGCGTAACCGTGGCCGGAATTTCAAGTCCGCCAAGGTCGGCGCGCTGAAAACGGATGCCGTAGTCGGCCGGCGCCGGTTTGAGCGACAGGGTCACTTTGTTGCCGGAATGCAGGCCAATTCCGGAGCACGAGACAGTTCGGCGTAGGGTTCGCTGAGCGTTCATGGCCTCTCTGATAACGGCTGGGAAAGCCACTTTGAACTCAGCAAAGCTCCTGCCAGAGGAGTTTCGGGGCGACTACTACTCGTAAGTAGCTGATATATATAGCTTTTTCTGTATGAATGCCCAGTGGATCCGGCGAAGCTGGCGACGTTCTGTGGCCAGGTAGCCACAACTCTGTGGGTGTCGACTGTGGTTATTTTACCACGCTTGGTACCGGTGGACGCCTGCATGGTCACCTCTCCAGCGGTGTGGCTACGCAAGCTTTCGCGACCTTTCCATGACGGTCGCGGACGCCGCCGCCTGTGCCGAAGGGGCGCCGAGAAGATGCTCGAGAAAACGCCCCGTAAAGGATTCTCGGCTCCTGGCCACTTCTTCTGGAGTCCCCTTCGCCACAATTCGTCCCCCGCCTTCCCCGCCCTCGGGTCCGAGATCGATCACGTAGTCGGCGGATTTGATGACGTCCAGGTTGTGCTCGATGATGACCACCGTGTTGCCCTGGTCCACGAGCTTGTTCAGCACGTCGAGCAGCTTGTGCGTGTCCGCGAAATGGAGACCGGTGGTGGGCTCGTCGAGGATGTAGAGCGTGCGGCCGGTCCCACGCCGCGAGAGTTCCTTCGACAGCTTCACCCGCTGGGCCTCTCCCCCGCTCAGGGTTGTGGCCGACTGTCCGAGCTCGATGTAGCCGAGGCCGACGTCCTGGAGCGTGCGCAGCTTGTTCGCGATGGGCGGAAAATTTTCGAGCAGCGGCAGCGCCTGGTCCACCGTCAGATCGAGGACGTCCGCGATTGATTTTCCACGATAGCGAATCTCCAGCGTCTCGCGGTTGTATCGGCGTCCCTTGCACTGCTCGCAGGTCACGTAAACGTTGGGCAGGAAGTGCATCTCGATCGCGATGACGCCGTCCCCCTGACAGGCCTCGCATCGTCCCCCCTTGACGTTGAAGGAGAAGCGTCCAGGACGGAACCCGCGCGCCTTTGCGTCGGGCAGCATGGCAAACAGCTCGCGGATGAACGTGAAGAGGCCCGTGTACGTGGAGGGATTCGACCGCGGTGTGCGCCCGATCGGCGACTGATCGATCTGGATCACCTTGTCGAGCAACTCGATGCCTTCGATCGAGGCGTGAGCGCCCGGCTCGTCGGCCGCGCGATAGAGGAGACGGGCGAACGCCTTGTACAGGATGTCGTTGATGAGCGTGGACTTGCCGGAACCGCTGACGCCGGTCACGGTCGTCAGCACACCAAGCGGGAGTGCGACGTCGATGTCTTTCAGGTTGTTCTCGCGCGCCCCTTTGATCACGACGTGTCCGCGTGTGGCGGCACGTCGTGACCGCGGGGTCTGGATCGTGCGTTCGCCGCGCAGGTACGCGCCTGTCAGGGAGCCGTGGCCATCCTTCAGCAGGTCGGCCGGCGTGCCCTGGAAAATCACGCGGCCCCCGTGCTCGCCGGCGCCGAGGCCCAGATCGATCACGTAGTCGGCCCGGCGGATCGTTTCTTCGTCGTGCTCCACGACCACCACGGTGTTTCCGAGATCGCGCAGCCGAGCCAGCGTGGACAGGAGCGCGCGGTTGTCGCGCTGGTGCAGGCCGATTGACGGCTCGTCGAGCACATAGAGCACGCCCGTCAGGTTTGAGCCGATCTGCGTGGCGAGACGAATCCGCTGGCCTTCGCCGCCGGAAAGCGTCGCGGCGCTCCGTCCGAGCGTCAGGTAGCCCACTCCGACTTCGTTCAGGAAATGCAGACGGTCTCGGATCTCGCGGAGGATGCGGCTCGCGATGAGCGCCTCGCGATCGCTCAGCTCGAGCGCGTCGAACACGCGGACGGCTTCGGAAATCGGCAGGTTGACGTACTCCGACATCGTGCGGCCCTTCACGCGGACCGCACGGCTCTGCGCCTTCAGGCGCTCGCCGGCGCAGGTCGGACACGGCCGCAGGGCGCGATACGGTTCCAGGTTCTCCTGTTCGAGCCAGGTGCCTTCCTCATAGCGCCGGCGCAAATTCGGCACGAGTCCCTCGAAGCCCGCGCCGAACGGATCTGTGGCCTCGCGGTTCTTGGTTTTCTTGCGCGAGCCGTCCGCATCGCCGCGGCGGCCCGCGCCGGCTGCGCCGAAGAACAGGACGTCGCGGACCTTCTTCGACAGGCGCCGGAAAGGCACGGCGAGGTCGATACCGAACGTGCGGCTCAGCGACGCCAGCGCCTCACGAACCAGCTTGCGATCGCCCTTCGCCCAGGGCGTGATGGCTCCGTCCTGGAGCGAGAGCGACTCGTCGGGCACCAGCCGCGTGGGATCGAAATCGTACACCGCTCCGAGGCCCTGGCAATCCGGGCACGCGCCGTGCGGCGAGTTGAAGGAGAAAGCGCGCGGCGTCATCTCCGGCATGCTCACTCCGCAGAACGTGCACGCCAGGCGCCGCGAGAAGAGCCGGTCGCCCCCCTCCAGCGTGTTGATGACGACGATGTCGTCGGCAAGGTTCAGTGCAATTTCGACCGACTCGGTCAGCCGGCGCTCGATGCCGGGCTTCAACACCAGGCGATCGACCACGACCTCGATATTGTGGTTCCGCCGGCGATCGAGCTTGATGTCTTCGTCGAGCGAACGCATGTGCCCGTCCACTCGGACCTTCGTAAAGCCGCGTGTGCGCAGCGCCGCGAGTTCCTTCTTGAATTCACCCTTACGGCCACGCACGATCGGCGCGAGCACGTTGACGCGCTCGTCGTTGGGCGAGAGCATCACCATGTCGATGATGCGCTCGAGCGACTGCGACGCGATGGCCCGGCCGCAGAGATGGCAATGCGGCACGCCGATGTTGGCAAACAGCAGCCGGAGATAGTCGTAAATTTCCGTGACGGTTCCAACCGTCGAACGCGGATTCGATCCGGTCGTCTTCTGCTCGATCGCGATGGCCGGCGACAGCCCGTCGATCAGGTCGACGTCCGGCTTTTCCATCTGCTCGAGGAACTGGCGGGCGTAGGAGGACAGCGACTCGACGTACCGGCGCTGTCCTTCCGCGTAGATCGTGTCGAAGGCGAGCGAGGACTTACCGGACCCCGAGAGGCCCGTGATCACCACGAGTTGATCACGTGGCAGATCGACGTCGATATTTTTGAGGTTGTGGACGCGCGCGCCGCGCACCGCAATCCAGTCGTGCGCCATACCTATTGCTGGGATTTCCGGGAAGAATCCAAACGTTCATTTTAGCACGCAGAAACAGGGGAACAGATGAGCCGGGGGCTCAATCGGTTCGACAAGTTTTCACAGCGGGTAGAACGAGTGGGACCTTTAGGGAAGGCGAAGCCGGCTGTGGCGGTAGCCGTAGGCGAAATAGAGCAACAAGCCAACGGCGAGCCAGATGCCGAAGCGTTCCCACGCATGAGTCGGCAGCCCGAGCATGATGTAGATACACGCGGCCGCGCCGAGGATTGCGACCGGCCAGACAAAGGCGACCCGGAACGGACGATGGCGATCGGGATCCTTATAGCGAAGGACGAGCACCCCGACGCACACGATGGCAAAGGCGGACAAGGTGCCGATGTTCGTCAGGTCGTAGATCTCGTTTTCGTCCATCACCAGGCTGCCCAGGGCGACGACAAGTCCGGTCACGACGGTCGTGACGTGCGGGGTCCGGTACTTGGGATGAATCTTCGACGCCCAGGACGGCAGCAGGCCGTCGCGCGCCATCGCGAGGAAGATGCGCGGCTGCCCGTACTGGAACACGAGCAGCACGGCGGTCAGCGATACGACGGCGCCAAACGCCACGATCCAGCTGGCGGTCGGCATGCCGGCGACCTCGAGCGCTCGTGCCAGCGGATCGGACGCCTTGAGGAGCTGATAGGGGACGAGCCCGGTCGCGACGATACCGACGATGACGTAGATGAGGGTGCAGATCGCCAGGCCGGCCAGGATGCCGATCGGCATGTCGCGCTGCGGGTTCTTCGTCTCCTCCGCCGCCGTCGAGATCGCATCGAACCCGATGTAGGCGAAGAAGACGATCGCCGCACCCTGATGGATGCCGGCCCACCCGTTCGGCGCGAACGGCTTGTAGTTGGCCGGGTCGATGTGCATGCCGCCAAGGACGACGAAGAAGCCCAGGACCAGCAGCTTCACCACGACCATGATGCTGTTGGCGCGCGCGCTCTCGCGAACGCCGATATACAGCAGCCACGTGATCGCGAGCACGATCACGGCGGCCGGGACGTTCAGCAGGATCGGAATGCCGGCGACCCGGGGTGCCGTCTGGAGAAGTGCGTGGACGGCCGGGTCGCTGCTGAGCAGCGCCGTGCGATACCCATGCGTCAGCCACTCCGGCAGCGACAGGCCGAATCCTGACAGGAGCGACATGAAGTAGCCGCTCCAGGCGATGGCGACCGCGATGTTGCCGACGGCGTATTCGAGGATCAGATCCCAGCCGATAATCCACGCGATCAACTCACCCAGCGTCGCGTACGAATACGCGTAGGCGCTGCCCGCCTGGGGAATCATCGCGGCCAGCTCGGCGTAGCAGAGGGCGGCAAGCCCGCAGACGATGCCGAGCAGGATGAAGGAGAAGATGAGCGCGGGACCCGCGCCGTACCGAACGACCTCGCCGCTCGGCAGTACTTCGCCGGCGGCCGCCGTCCCGATCGATGAGAAGATGCCGGCGCCGATGTCCGCGCCGATGGCGAGCATGACCAGATCGCCGGCGCCGAGCACGCGCTTCAACGTGTTCGCGCTCTCGGGCAGCATCTCGGAGATAGGCTTGCGCTGAAACAGTTGACTCATGGGTGTCGGGAGGAACGGTGAAGGGTATCCGTCACGCCTCCGGGAATCAAGCGTGTCGGCGCGCCGCCGGGCTGTCCGTGAACCGGAACACGGTGTCGCTCGTCGCCAGCACGAAGCCGCCCCGGGGATCGAAGGCCAGGCCGATGAGCGACCCCCCCGACACGACCTGCTCGGCCTCGGCTGGACGATCCATCGCCAGCCGGTAGACGCCGCTCGATCCGGCCAGGGCGTCGACGACGTACAAATCGCCCTGACAGTCGAACGCCAGGCCTTGCGGGCGCCCGAACCCGTCATGAAACACGTCGACCAGCCCCTCGGGCGAGACTCGATACACACAGTCGCGCGCGCTCAGCGTCGGCGCGGTCACGTACAGCCATCCGTCAGGCCCGAACGCGAGATGGAACGCGGCGACGCTCGCCGGAATGCTGGCGAACACGCTGGCGCGCCCGTCGCGCACGCGCAGGATCGACCCCGAGCGATCGCCCACGAACAAGGTGCCGTCCGCCGCGAACGCGATCCCGCAGGCGACACCGAGGTCGGTCGCCACGGCGGACACGCGACCGTCCCGGTCGATGCGGTGCACGCTGCCGTCGAATCGGCTCGACACGTGCAGCGCGCCGTCGGGACCGAACGCCAGCGAGGTGGGATTTGCCACGTCCGAGACGAACGGCTCGCGGGAGCCGTCGGGCCGCACGACGAAAATCGCGACGGGACCCTGCTGGCCCCGCGATCCGCTGAACGTCACGTAGAGGTTCCCCTCCGAATCGATCACGGGGCTGTCGACCTGGTGCAGCCCGGTTGCCAGAGGGGCGCCGATGTCGACGTACGCGGTCTCCCCCGCGATCTCCTCCACGCGCACGGCCGTATGCCCACCATCGAGACCGCCCGGAACAATCGCGGTCAGCTCGGTGGACGAGGCATTGGCGAGCCGCGCCAGGACGCCGCCGATGAACACGCGCGGAAGGAGGGGATCGACGACGAAGCCCGTGCCTTCAATCGTCACCTGTCCTCCCTCCACGGCCCATAGCGGGCGGACCGCGGAGATGCGGGACGAACTGGAAGATGTCATCGAGATGATTTCAGCGGAGATATCCGACGCGGGGGCGGTCGCTGGTCCCTGCTAGCTGTCGTCGAGCTCCATGTTCCAGTAGAAGTAGTCGCGCCAGCTGTCCGGAGCATTCCTGAGGCCGACGGTGATCCGGATGGCCGGGGCCTTCTCGGGACGTCTGGGCACACGTATCAGGTGCATGCCGGCTTCGACCGGCGTGCGCCCGCCTTTCCTGCGATTGCAGCTGATGCAACAGGAGACAATGTTTTCCCAATCCTTGCGGCCGCCCTGGGCGACCGGCACCACATGATCGAAGGTCAACTCCGCCGTCGGAAACCCCTCGCCGCAGTACTGACAGGAATGATCGTCGCGCGCGTAGATGTTGGCGCGCGAAAACGGCACGTAGTCGATATTGCGCTTGATCTTGATGTAACGCAGCAGCCGAATGACGGAGGGGAGCTTGAAACTGAACGAGACCGACCGCACTTCGCGGTCGTACACAGAAATAACCTCGACCTTCCCCTGGCACCAAAGGGTCATTGCCTTCTGCCAGTGGACGACCTTGAGCGGCTCGTAAGTGGCGTTGAGCAGGAGCGTTTGCTCCATAAACCTGAACGCTATCTTGCCCGATGGCTGCTCCGCTGTCAAGGCTTGGCAACTGATAACAGGATTGTTTGCAAGGCTTTAGGCACGAGATGTTAAACTCTAGGCTACCTCCACCATGCTGCGTCTTCTTGTCCTGCTTTTGACGGCGATCGCCGCCGGGTGCGCAACGACGGGTGCGATTCCCCGCCCGTTCCCGAGTCCCGACGGTGGCGCCGGTGCGGGAATCGCCGCCCCGCCAGCGCCCGCGCCTGAGTGGTCGGGCGATGCGTATGGGGTCTCCGGTACGGCGCTGTTGCTTCGAGGCGCGCCGTACAGGAACGGTGGCCAGGATCCGTCGGGCTTCGATTGCAGCGGGTTCGTCTGGTACGTGTTCGACCAGCATGGAGTCCGCGTCCCTCGTACGGTGACCGAGCAGTTTCTTGCCGGGGCACGCATCGAGAAGGGCGATGTTCGTCCGGGTGACCTCGTGTTTTTTGACACCAGCGGAGCGGGGGCGCCTGGACACCGCGCCTCGCACGTCGGGATCTCGATTGGCGGAGATGAATTCGTGCACGCACCCAGCACGATGGGACAGGTGCGCGTCGAACGGCTGGGATCGAGTTACTGGGCGCCTCGATTCGTGGAGGCGCGGCGCATCTGGTAACGGCTACGCCGCGCGGTGCTGTCCCTTGCGCGTGAGCCGCCGCGCCCCACTTTCGGTGAAATGCCGCATGTGCAGATCGTCTTCCGTGTAGAGGACGGGCTGGGTCAGCGGCTTGAGTGGTTCCACCTTCACCAGCGGATCCGCGGACGGCATGTCAACCGCCTCCATGTAGCGCTGCGGGAACGAGGGAAAATTCCTGAACGTCGTGGAGACAACTCCTCCGTGCCGCGCGCTGAGCGCGTCGAAGTCGTCCTTGAGAAACTCGTAGAGGACAGGATCCGCGCCCGACGACAGGTAGCCCTTCACCATCTCCGCGACATCCTCGTAAAACAGCGGCCCGTGCGATCGCGGCGAATCCGATCCATCGGAGCGTGACACACGGCGGATTCCTGATTCGTCCGGATCGATGTGGTAGAGCTCGTGGATGATCGTATCGAGCTTGGCAAGCCACGCGGGCGTCTCGGGCGAGTACAGGTCCGCCTTGCGCGAGCGCTGCAAGGATTGATCGCAGAAGCGGGGCAGCACGAAGGAGAGGAGGTACTTCACGGGCGTGCCGCCGATGCGGACCTGCGGAGATTTCGTGACGAACCATTCCGAACGGCGGGTGAGCAGTCCGGTCGTGCGGTCTCGCCAGAAGTAGTAGCCCGGCTCGGTTTCGGGCAGTGTCAGGCAATGACACGTGGCGAACGCTCCCTCGGCATCCGAGCGCCCGAAACGCCCGAACACGATGACTTCCCTGAGATCAATGAACGAGAGTCGCGGCGTGCGCACAACGATGTCGTGCATCAACAGCGCGATGCGCTCGGTGTAATTAATCATCGACACACGTCCGCCGGAGACACAGGAATCACGGCGACGTCCTTGCCGCTTCAGAGGGGAGCTGTTAATGCTGAAACGTGGGCCGACTATAAAGAGTCAGACGGCGTTCTGTCAAGGTGAGCAGGAAGACGTTAATAGCAGAGCTGCTTGGATTTACACGGTTTTACTCGCTTCCGGGCGGCTGCCCTCCCGGGCCCTTCGGAACGCTCATGGGCTGCCCTGGGAGGACCGCCGGCGGCCCCACCGCATCGGGTAGCTGGGGGGCCGGTTCAATCGCGGGAGCGGTCCCTGGCGGCTCCGGAATCGCCGGCCCTGCCACGACGGGAGGCGGCGTGACGGCCCCCATCCGGCGCATGACCATCTGCTGGCGCCGGCGCAGCCGCGACGTGGGGTGGGCGGGATTGAGCACCCTGGGGTTGGTGATGGCAGCCGCCAGCAGCGCCGACTCCTGCTGCGACAGGTCCGCCGCCGACTTGCGAAAGTACGTGCGCGCGGCGGCGTCCGCTCCGTAGATCCCATCTCCCCATTCGATCTCGTTCAAATACAGTTCGAGGATGCGCTGCTTGGTGAGCTCGGCTTCGAGCCGCCGCGCGATCAGGAACTCGCGAACTTTGCGAATCGGATTCTTCGAAGGGGAAAGGTACAGGTTCTTTGCGAGCTGCTGCGTGATGGTGCTGCCGCCGCGGGCAAACTCCATCCGCTCCAGGTTCACTTCCATCGACTCCTTCAGCTCGTCGAAGTCTATGCCCTGGTGTTTCCAGAAGCGGTCGTCCTCGGTGACGAGCACCGCCCGGGTGAGATTGGGGGAGATGCGTCCGTAGGGCATCCACCGCTGGATTCGCCTCGGTTGCTCGCCGCGCGCGCGTGCTTCCCGCGCCCGCAGATCGATGAACGCCGTGCTCTCGGGATTCGACGTGCGCAGCGGGCGCACGTCGGGAAGGGTGAGGTAAATGACGACCAGGCAGACGAAACTGATGGCGAGGAACGCCGCGAGCGCGCGTCCGATTCTTCGCATCTCAGGGCTGGACGGCCGCGACGACGCGCTCGGCCGCCGCGAGCGCCGCGCTCTCGGATCCCGACCGATGCCCGCCGGCGCGCAGCA
The DNA here is from genome assembly GCA_031404215.1 of Acidobacteriota bacterium. Classification (GTDB taxonomy): domain Bacteria; phylum Acidobacteriota; class Vicinamibacteria; order Vicinamibacterales; family 2-12-FULL-66-21; genus JALZOC01. Next base: position 2,335 of record JANNHC010000372.1, on the reverse strand, counting down.
CACGCTCGAACGCGCTCAGGAACAACAGGATGTTCGACAACGTGGACCCCGCCCCCATCAGCCCGACGCGCCAGATCCTGCCGGCAAGCGGACCAAGTCCCGCACCCACTTCAATGCCGAACTCGTCGAGGAGACGCGTTCTGACCGCCGCCTCGTCCACGCCGTCAGGCACGCGCACGGCATTCAAGGTCCACAACCGCTCGGCCTGCGGCGGCAGGAGTGACACGCCGAGCGCCTCGAGTCCGGCGGCGAGCGCCGCGTGGTGCCGGCGATGCCGCGCCCATCGCGCCTCGAGTCCTTCTTCCTCCACGGCGGCGAGCGCTTCGTGCAAGGCATAGATCAGCGGGGCCGAGATGGTGTGATGGTACTTCCGCCGCACCCAGTAGTCTTCGAGGAGCCCGAGATCCAGGTAGAAGCTGCGAGACGCGGCCCGGGCCTCGAGCGCGCGTGCTGAAAACGAGATCGGGGCAAGGCCGGACGGCGCGCCCAGCCCCTTCTGGCTGCAGCTGTAACACGCGTCGATGTCCCAGCCATCCGTGCGCAACGGGACACCGCCAAGCGTCGTGACGGCATCGACGATCGTCAGCGCTCCACGCGTGCGCGCGATCCGCACGATATCTTCAACAGGATTGACGACACCGGTCGAGGTTTCGCCGTGCACCACCGCGACGATGTCCGCCGCGTCTGCGGCGAGTGCGCGCTCGATCTGCGCGGGATCGCAGGCGCGCCCCCACTCGACCGGCACCCGCGTGACTGCCGCGCCGTAGCGCTCCCGCATCTGCGCGAGCCGGTCGCCGAAGTATCCGCTGACGACGACCAGCGCGCGCGCGCCGGGCTTGGTCAGGTTGGCCACGGCCGCTTCCATGCCCGACGTGCCCGTTCCGGATATCGCCAGGCTCAGCGCGCCCTCTCCGGCGTTGAACGTGCGTGACAGACGCGCCCGCAGGTCGTCGAGGATCGCCATCATGGCGGGATCCAGATGACTGATGACAGGAGACGTCATCGCCTGCATCACCCGAGGCGAAACCGGACTGGGTCCGGGACCGAGCAGCAAACGCTCCGGCACGTTCATACGGCCTCCGCACCGCGCACGCGGCCGGCGCGGATCCGGGAGCGTACCACAAAAAAAATGCCGGAAGCAGGACACGCCTGCTTCCGGCTCGTTGAGTGTCCGGCCTCAGCCGGACTCCCCAGCGCCGACGTCCGGTTTATCCGGACCACTCACTTCAGTGAACGCGAGGACCCCACACCGTTTTCGATCGGCGCCAGTCCTCGTCCAGGATCGTCCACAGGGTCTGGTCGAGGTATTCCCCGTTGCGGAGGAATGACTTCCGCAGGATGCCCTCCTGCGTGGCGCCCACCTTCCGGAGCGCGCCGTTGCCGCGACCATTCGCGACCGCAGCACGCGCCTCGAGGCGGTGCGTACCCACGACGTCGAACGCGAAGTCGATCACCATCTTCGCGCCGTCGAGGAACGCGCCCGATCCCCAGAACTCCGATCCGATTGCGAAACCCCACTCGGCAGTCCCGAAGCCCGGCTCGAGCTGCCGGACCTGGAAGATACCGATGGCGGAGTCCATGCCGTGGGGCACCACGCCGAAGCAGACATAATTGCCTGCCGCGCGCTCGCGATGCGTCCACGCGATGAAACGCTCGAACCCGTCAACGGTGGTCGGCGGCGGCGAAATGAACCGCGCAACCTCGTCGGTCGCCAGCATCGCCAGCAGCGAGGGCGCGTCGGAGAGCCGCAGCTCCCGCAACGTCACCATCGAACCCGCCAGCACCGGCAGCGCCTGCCGCCAGTTGGTTTCCGTCGTCGTAGCCCGAGCCGCGTTGATGACAGCGTTTACGTCCATGACACCCTCGGCGTCTCGGAATGGCATTTTTTCCATTAGAGCACCCCCCCGAGTCCGCCTAGAAGCGATGTAGTCGTTGTAGTTACGGGCGTCACGACGGTTGTCGTCGTAACAGGTTCGAGCGGGTCCAGGATGGCCGGCCCGAACACGTTGTCCCACACAGTGGAATCGAAGTTCACGGGTTCCGCGCTGGGATCGTCGAAGAGCGGCGTCGACTCGCCGTCCGATGTGCCCCATGTGAGGTTGTCTTCGTCGCTCGAGGTACCCACTACCGTGTTGATGTCACCGCTGGTGCCCCAGACCACGTTGTCTTCGAGGCTCGCGGTACCCCAGACGATGTTGTCTTCGCTGAAGGCGGCCGTGCCCCACACGACGTTCGCGCAGTTGGCGCCCCGGCAATCCGTGCCCCACACGATGTTGTCTTCGTCGGCCGCCATCGTCCCCCAGACCACGTTGTCGTCGAGGAGCTCGCTGAACGT
>JANNHC010000371.1:0-8095 GCA_031404215.1 Acidobacteriota bacterium | reverse complement strand
GGCGAAGGCAGCAACCGGCAAAACCTACACGGTGAAGGCGGGCGATACGCTCAGCAAGATCGCGAAGGAGCACCTTGGCGACGGGAATGCCTATATGAAGATTTTCGAGGCAAACAGGGACCAGCTCAGCAATCCAGACCTCATCAAGCCGGGTCAGGTTCTGAAACTGCCATGATCAAAGCGCGCCTGGTTTCCCGGGCCGGGGTCGCAATATACTGGTCCTGGAGACTGAAGTGCCCCTGCGGGAAACGAACCCGAGCGTACTACTTGTCGAAGACGACCAGGACGGCCGTCGCATGTACGCCGAATGGCTGACCGGCGCAGGATTTCGTGTCGAGGAGGCCCACAACGGCCTTCAGGCGCTCGAACGCGCGTTCGACTTGCAACCGGACGTTGTCGTCACCGACCTCAATATTCGCGGCATTGATGGCTTCGAGTTGACCCGGAGACTCAAGTGCGACGCCCGGACCTGCGAGATCCCGGTGTTGGCAGTCACGGGGTACGCGGCCTTTACCTCTGACCCGGAGCGCGCCCGACGTGCGGGTTGCGACCTCGTGCTGTCCAAGCCATGCTTGCCTGAGGATCTCGAAGCGGCGGTCCGCAGCCTCATGCACGCACGCACCCAGCGGTTGTCAACCGGAACAGAATGAGCGAACCCTCGGATCCTCTCATCCTCATCGTGGAAGATTTTGACGATGCGCGCGAGATGTATCGCGACTACCTGGAATTCTCGGGATACCGCGTTGACACCGCGCGCGACGGACGGGAAGCCATCGAGAAGGCGCGCGCGCTCAACCCCGACCTGATCCTGATGGATCTATCACTGCCTGGCATCGACGGCTGGGAGGCCACGCGTCTCCTGAAGGCGGCGCCGGAAACGAACCATCTCCTGATCGTCGCATTGAGCGCGCACGCGCTCGCGGCCGAGGGGGAGCGTGCGCGCGCCGCGGGGTGCGACGGGTTCATCGCCAAGCCATGCCTGCCACCCGATCTCGTGAACGAGATCGAGAAGTACCTCAAGGGACAGCCTTCGGAACGCGACCGCCGCGGCCGGCAGCGGCGGCATTGATGCCGACCGCCGAACCGACCCGGCGCGACGTGCCCCTTATCCTCCTGGTCGAAGATCATCAGGATACCCGTCAGATGTACGCGGAGTTCCTCGCCATAGGCTTCGACGTGCTGACGGCGCCGGACGGTGAGCAGGCGCTCGACACCGTGCGACGGCGCCATCCGGATCTCGTCATCACGGATCTTTCGCTTCCGGGGATCGACGGCTTTCAGCTCATCGCGGCTGTCCGGGACGACGCCGCGTTTCGAGAAATTCCGATCATCTGCCTGAGCGGATACGGCGGTTTCGCGCACGAGCAGCGCGCTCGTGCGGCCGGCTGCGATCGGATCCTTCAGAAGCCCTGCATGCCCGACACGCTGGCGGAGGTCGCCGCGGAACTCATTCACGATGCCGCCACCCGCAGGACGAACTCGTGAAACCCACCGTTTTCATCGTCGAAGACGATCCGGATACGCGTGAGATGTTCTGCCTGTTCCTGGAACTCGAAGGATACCGGGTGGAAGCCGCCGAGAATGGCAAGCTCGCGCTGGAGCGGCTGGGCGCCGGCGTCGGTCCGTGCGTGATTCTCCTGGATCTGATGATGCCCGTGATGGACGGCTGGCAATTTCGGCAGGAGCAGACGCGAAACGCCGCGCTTGCCGGCATACCGGTGATTGTCGTGTCCGCAGCCGGCAAAGATCGGATCGAGCGGATCCAAGCCGATGCGTACTTGTCCAAGCCGGTTGAACTTGACGAGTTGCTCGGCTGCGTCAACCAGTTCTGCCCGCGCTAGCGTCCTAATTCTTTCCGCTGGCGGTAACCGGCCCGCTGGGCGCGGTGGCAGCCACCGCGGCCACGGAGCTGCTTTTCATGCGCTCCAGGCGCGTCGCCAGCTTCATCGTCTGGCGGCTGTCGATTCCGTATACATCCTTCCGGAACTGCACGGTCCCGTCCGGCCTCACGCGTGCGGTCCAGTATCCGAGATAGACCGGAATCGGCGCCTTCAACTTCACGATTCGCTCCTCTGCTCCGCTCATGGCTTCGGCGATCCGCTCGGACGTCCATTCCGGCTGATCGCCGAGGACGTACTCCGCGAGCTTCGACGGCTGCTCGAGACGCACGCATCCGTGGCTGAACGACCGGCTCGCGCGCGCAAACAGCGAATCGGCAGGAGTGTCGTGCAGGTAGACATTGAACTGGTTCGGGAACATGAACTTGACCAGTCCGAGCGCGTTGGACGTTCCCGGCCGCTGACGGAACCGATACCTGGCCGCGTCCTCGAGATCGATCGATCCGGGATCAACCTCATTGCCAGCGGTATCGACGACCGCCATGTTCATCCGATTCAGGAATCCCGAATCCTTCACGACGGACGGCAGTGTTTCGTTCTTGGCGATGTCAGGTGGCACGTTCCAGAACGGAGCAAAGACGACGTACGTCATCTCGTCGTTGAAGATTGGGGTCGGCGTATCCGGCTTGCCGACGACCACGCGCATAGAGACCCGCACCGCGCCATGGTCCCATACGTCGAGCTGCATCTCGGGGATGTTGACGAGGATGTGCCGGTCTCCGAGATCCCTCGGCAGCCAGCGCCATCGCTCCATGTTCAACTCGATCTGACGGACGCGCGCGTCGACCGGCACGTTCATCTCCGCGACCACCGCCGGGCTCACCATCCCATCGTCTGGCAGGCCATGACGGCGCTGAAAACGCGTGACAGCCTCTTGCAGTTCGGCTCCGTACGGCGCTGGATTGCCCTGTGACGGAACGGTTCCGGAATAGTCGCCCGAGGCCGCGAGCCTTCGAGCCACCGCCGCGACGGTGTGGCTTGACTGTCCCGGTTTGAGCTTCAGCGCAGGAGGCACCGCCGGCCATCCACCGACGCCGGCCTGACGACGGTAGTCGGCGAGCGCCTTCTGGAGGGCCCGATACTCTGGATTCGTCGGGGTGAGTTCGAAGAGCGACTCGGCGATGCGATTATCCCGGAGGGCCGTCTCGAGTCTGGCGAGCGGATCGGGCGACTCCGCTTTGATTTTCCACGTGGGATCCGCGTGCGCCAGATCCGACACACCGTCCGCGAGATCGGAGGCGAACTTCATGTACAGCCAGGTCAGCCACACGTCCATCGCGACGGCCTCATGGGGATCGAAGCCCTTGCTGGTCAGGAAACCCTTCGAGGCTTCGGCCTTTCGACGATCGAGCAGGCTGGCGGCGTACCACTCGGGATCGAGTCCCTCCCGATCGGCGGCGTGGATCGCGTGAATCAGTGCGTCGAGCTGCGGGCGAGGCGACCGCCCCTCGATCCACGCGGGGGCGAACGCTCGCCGCTCGTAGAATGTCCGGGTGAGCTTCCAGAGCCTCTTACCGTCGTTGTCAGGCGTGACGTACTCGGGCGTGGCGCCGGCCTGCACTGTTTGCCGCACAGCGGATTCAAGCTCGACCTGTGGCTGACCCGTACCGATGTGCATGCGTCCGCACCCGGCCGCGAAAACCGCCACGAACACTGCCACCCCGGGAGCCAGTCGTCGCATCGTGTCACCCCTACGGTATGGAAGAGCAAGGGCGGTGCCCGGGCCAGCTCATGCGTCTAACTCATTGCGATTAAGACTCTTGTAGGCGCGACAGTTGCGCGAAAGGAGAGAGTGTTACCTTGGCTACCCACCGCCGGCCGTGAAGACAGTCACCCGGCGCCCACGCCGGAGGGTCCGCAACACTGAATCCGCCGGTGCGATCGTGCACGGCGACCTGAACATGGCTGCCGGCGGGCTGCTCCACGACATGGCGGCCATTCAGCCGCGCATCCAGGACGGCGCGACGTGAGCGCTCGTGTCTGTCGCGCAGGCTTTAGCCCTGTCTCTGGGCCGACGACACCGACGCGCGGTAGTAGCGCGAGGGCAACGGGTGGCCGACGTGCGGCTCGATGAACGCGGACGCCTGAAGGAGTGCCGTCAGATCGACGCCCGTGTCGATGCCGAGTCCGTTCAGCATGTAGATCAGATCTTCGGTCGCCAAGTTCCCCGTGGCGCCTGGCGCATACGGACACCCCCCGAGCCCCCCGGCTGACGCGTCGAAGGTCGCGATGCCGAGGTCGAGCGCGGCCAGGACATTGGCCAGCGCGGTCCCGCGCGTGTCATGCAGGTGGAGGGCGATTGCGTGGAGCGGCACGCGATCGGCGATCGTCCCGACGACCCCGCGGACGCGGCCGGGATGCGCGATTCCGATCGTGTCGCTGATCGCCACCTCGAAGACCCCCATGTTCATGAGCGCCTCCGCGACGGCCGCGACCCGGGCCGGCGGAACCTCGCCTTCGAACGGGCATCCAAACGCGGTCGACACATAACCCCGCACGCGGATCTGGAGCTCCGAGGCTCGTGCGCACACGGCGCGATACGTGTCGAGCGAGGCGTCGATATCCTGATTGAGGTTGGCGCGGCTGAACGACTCGGACGCGGCGGCGAAGATACCGACCTCCCGCGCGCCCGCCGCGTGGGCCCGTTCGATCCCGGCAAGGTTCGGGACGAGCGCCGCATAGCGCGTCCCCTCGCGCGGGGTGATACCCGCAAAGACGTCCGCGGCGTCCGCCATCTGAGGCGACCACTTCGGGCTCACAAACGCCGAGACCTCGATGACCGGGAGCCCCGCGGCAGAAAGCCTGTCCGTAAAGATGATCTTGTCGGCCGTGGCGATCGACGCCGACTCGTTCTGGAGGCCGTCTCGAGGGCCTACTTCGACCACGGTGACGCGTGACGGATATCGCATTATTCGAGATGGATGAGCGCGACGCCCGGTTGCACGAGATCGCCGGCCTGACAGTTCACGGTTTTGACGATGCCGTCCGACGCGGCGCGTACTGGCAGTTCCATTTTCATGGCTTCGAGGATGACGAGCGTATCACCGCGGCGCACGGCGTCGCCCGGCGACACCTCCACGCGGACCACGGTGGCCGGCATCGGCGCCGTGAGGGACCCGTCGGCGGCCGCCGCGCGGCGGCGCCGCCCGTCCGGCAGCACTTCGATCTCGAAGACGTCGCCGTTCAGAAACACCCAGCGAACGTCGCCTGCGACGGCGACAAAGGCCCGCCCCATTTCGGCCACGCGCACTTCGCCGGGCCCCGCAATCCTGGTCGCGATCTCCGCGCCGTCTACCGTGACGCCGCCGTCATCGTCAATGGTCGCACGATGCTCGCCGCGCGAATCGCGTAATGTGATCGTTCGCGGCATCGGTCAGCGGCCCCATCCCTGAATCGTCCGCCACGGGTCGGCAGCGGCGCCCTCGACGGGAGGTCGCGCGGTGGAGGGCTGGTCCGGAACAGCGACGGCCGCCGCCGCGAGCGCTTCCAGGGACGGGTCCACCCGAGTCAACAGTTCCTGCGCATGTTCCTCGATAAAGCGCGTATGCAGGCGGCCCGCGCGGATATCCGGGTGGCCAAGCAGGCGAATCAGGAGGGACAGATTGGTTCTGATCCCCAGGATTGGAAAGGCGCGCAGAGCAGTCAAGGCGCGTGCGAGTGCCGCGTGGCGTGATTCGGCCCACACCGTGAGTTTCGCGAGCAGCGGGTCGTAGTGGACCGAGACCGTCCCGCCCTCGACCACGCCCGAGTCGATGCGGATCCCGGGGCCCGCCGGCTCGCGATAGAGCAGCAGTGGCCCGGCCTGCGGCAGAAACCCCTCGGACGGGTCCTCGGCATACACCCGGCACTCGATCGCATGGCCCCGCTGGATCAGCTCCGCCTGCGTCCAAGGCAACGGGCCGCCCGCAGCGACCGCCAACTGCGCGTGAACCAGATCGACCCCGGCTACGGCCTCCGTGACCGGGTGCTCAACTTGAAGGCGCGTGTTCATTTCGAGGAAGTAAAAGTGCGCCGAATCGCCGGAACCTTCGAGAAGAAACTCGATTGTGCCGGCGCTGACGTACTTAGCCGCGATCGCCGCCGCTACGGCAGCCTTTCCCATTGCCGCGCGAACCGCCGGCGTCAGTCCAGGCGAGGGACTTTCCTCGATTACTTTCTGATGGCGTCGCTGGATCGAGCACTCGCGGTCGAAAAGGTGTACCACGTTGCCGTGCGTATCTCCGAACACCTGCACTTCGACGTGGCGTGGCCGATCGATGAGACGCTCGACGTACAGCGTTCCATCGCCAAACGCCGCGAGGGCCTCGCGGCGGGCCGCCGGAATCAACGTACGCGCCGATTCCTCGTCGCGGATGACGCGCATGCCCTTGCCGCCTCCGCCGGCGGAGGCTTTGACGACCACGGGAAAACCGACGCGGCCCGCCGCCTCCCGGATGCCGTCGTCTGACTGGTCTTGGGCGGTCATGCCGGGGACCACAGGCACGCCCGCTTGAATCATCAGCTGACGGGCCGCGATCTTCGAACCCATGCGCTCGATGACGTCGGCTGGCGGCCCGACGAACACGAGGCCCGCCTGTTCGCAGGCGCGTGCGAATGCGGCGTTCTCGGACAGGAAGCCGTAACCCGGATGGACCGCGTCGCACGCTGTCGATCGCGCGGCGTCGATGATGGCCGGAATCGACAAGTAGCTCTGCGCTGATGGGGCAGGACCGATCCGGACGGCCCGATCTGCTGCGCGCACGTGCGGCGCGTCCTGGTCGGCGTCCGAGTACACGGCGACGCTCTCAATGTCCGACTCGCGGCACGCGCGGGCGATGCGAATCGCGATCTCTCCGCGGTTGGCGACAAGGACGCGGCGGATCATGTGATCCAGCCCGGCTTGCGTTTCTCGAGAAACGCGCGCAATCCCTCCTGGCCTTCCTCGGAGACGCGCTGGGCCGCGATTGCGTTGGTCGTGACGCCGATGACGTCGTTTGGATGCGCGCCGGCGATGTCCCGGATGAGCGCCTTGGCGGCCGTCACCGCGCGCGGACCTGCCGTCAGGACGTCCGCGATCCGCGTCGCGACCGCCGCGTCCAGCCCGGCCGCCGGGACCACCTCGTGCACGAGGCCCATCTCTTTCGCGCGCCGTGCGTCGAACCGGCGTCCCGTCAGGAACAACTCTCGCGCGGCCGATACGCCGATTTTCCGCAGGACGTACGGCGCGACCACCGCCGGGAGGATTCCCAGCGTGACCTCGCTCAGCCCGAAAACCGCATCGTCTGCCGCGATGGCGATGTCGCACACGGCGGCAAGGCCCACCCCGCCGCCGAGCGCAGCGCCCTGGATCCGGGCAATCAGGGGGACCGGCAGCGTATCGAGACGCTCGAGCATGCGCGCGAGATCCTCCGCGTCCCTCAGGTTCTCCCGGTGGCTGTAGGCAATCGCCTTCGCCATCCACGCGACGTCGGCGCCCGCACAGAATGACGTGCCGTGTCCCGCGAGGACGACTGCACGGATTGTCCGATCTTCGGCGGCGGCGGTTGCGGCGGCCGACAGCGCCGCGATCACCTCTTCATCGAACGCGTTCCGCACCTCCGGCCGGTTCAAGGTGATCCGGAGCACCGCCTTGTCGCGGTCGATGAAGATGGAAGGCATGGTCAGACTCTTTGGGCGACGTTCGAAGGCCGCTACATCCTGAAGATGCCGAATTTCGCGTCAGGGATGGGGGCGTTGAACGCGGCCGACAATCCGAGCGCGAGCGCGGTCCGCGTATCGGCCGGATCGAGGATGCCATCGTCCCATAGACGGGCCGTGGAGTAGTAGGGCGATCCTTCGCGTTCATATTTCTCGAGAATCGGCGCGCGAATGGCGTTCTCATCCTCGGCGGTGAGGCTGCGTCCCTCTCGCGCGAGCTGGTCTCGTTTGACGGTCGCGAGCACCCCCGCCGCCTGTTCGCCGCCCATGACCGAGATGCGGGAGTTCGGCCACATCCACAGCAGGCGCGGTTCGTACGCGCGGCCGCACATGCCGTAGTTGCCCGCTCCGAACGAGCCACCGGTGACGATCGTGTACTTCGGGACCTGCGCGTTGGCCACCGCGTGCACCATCTTCGCGCCGTCCTTGGCGATGCCGGCGCGCTCGTACTGCCGGCCGACCATGAATCCGGTGATGTTCTGCACGAACACCAGCGGGATGCCACGCAGTCCGCACAGCTC
>JANNHC010000370.1:0-5218 GCA_031404215.1 Acidobacteriota bacterium | reverse complement strand
GTCGATGGCGGCGATGCGCATGCAGGGGGCGGGAGCTCAACCAGGTCCGGGTCTTGCTTGTTACACGGCGGATATATACTTGCGAGCTTGACCGAAACGGAAAGGGCCCGACTGCTCGCAATCCTACCATGAAGACTCGAGCGCCTCGTGTAACGTCTCAGTTGCTTTTGCGCCTCAGCCGGGCGCTCAAGCGCCATCTGCCGGCCGCAGTGTCAGGGGACGACGGCGGCGTTCACCAGGCACGCGTGACGTCGCGCCGGCTTCGGGAGGCGGTTCCGGTGTTTTCCACGGGTCTCAAGGGCAGCAAGGCGGGCAAGGCGCGGCGGAAGATTCGGCGGCTGACGCGTGCGCTCGGGACCGTCCGCGAACTCGACGTGACCGTCCAGTTACTGGATGAGCTGGCGCGGTCGATGCAGGTCTCGCGCACGGCCGTCGAGGACGTGCGCACGCGCGTCGTGAAGGAGCGAGACACCCGCCGGAAGCTGATGCTCGAGCGGCTCGAAAGCGTAGACGCGGACCAGCTCGAGAAACGCTTGTTGTCGGTCGGCGCGGCGCTGGACGAAGCGAAGAGCGAGCCGTGGCGCAAGACCCTCGCCGCGCGGCTGCTGACGCGGTCGCGCCGGCTCACCATAGCGATGGACGAGGCCGGCCACATGTATGCGCCGGATCGGCTGCACGCGGTGCGCATCGCGGCGAAGAAGCTGCGGTACGGTCTCGAGCTGGCCGCCGACAGCGGCCTGAAGGCGGCGGCGGCCCACGTGCGCACGATCAAGCGCGCGCAGGATTTGCTCGGGAAGCTCCACGACCTCCAGGTGCTCCAGACGCACGTCGCGGCCGTGCAGGCTGAGCCCCGCTCGGGGCGCGCCCAGCCGCGCGAAGCGCTCGAGGATCTCGCGCGCCACATCGAAGACCAGTGCCGACACCTGCACGGACGGTACGTATCCTCGGCGCCCGCGCTGCGCGAAGCGGCGCTCGCCGTCCGCACCGTGATCGCCCCGCAGGTGGCGTCCGCGCCGCGCCGTGGCCGCGCGATCAAGATGACGCTGTCGAACCAACCGGCGCCGCGCGCCGTCGCGAGCGATCGCTGAGCGATGGCCACCCTGGAGTTGTACCTCATTCGTCACGGCGTCGCCGCCGAACGCGGCGACGAGTATCCCGATGATTCCAAGCGCCCGTTGACGAGCGGGGGCATCGCGCGCCTGCGTAAGGAAGCCAAAGCGCTCGACGCGCTCGACGCGGGCTTCGACCACATCATCGCCAGCCCGCTCACCCGCACGCGCCAGACCGCCGACGTGTTTGCCGAAACCATGAAATCGAAGCCCGGGGTGACGGTGAGCGACTCGCTGGCGCCCGCGGGCACGCCGGCCGCGGTGATCCAGGAGCTCGGCAAGCACGTGCGCAAGGGACGCATTGCGCTCGTGGGCCACGAGCCGAACATCGGCGAGCTCGCGGCACGATTGATCGGCGCACGCGTGCCGCTGGAATTCAAGAAGGGCGCGATCTGCCGGATCGACTTCGACGTGTTCCCTCCCAAGGGCACCGGACAATTGCGCTGGTTCCTGTCGCCGCGCATGCTCCGGGAGATCGGATAACCGGCACCCGACACTCCGCCCGTCCCTGACCTGTACCTCGCGTCCCGCGACCGCACAACTCCAAACCTCTCAACAATTACCGCCGTCTAAGCTCGCGAGTTGCCGGAGTGGAGACCGGCAGCCCGTACGGCCATGGATGAGGGGCCACCGTTTCCAACGGAGGTCCTGATGCGAGTTCTATCGGTTGCTCTCGGATGTGTACTGGTGCTGGCGTCGGCGCGCGAGGCGGCGCCGGCGAGCACAACGGCGCCACTCACGGATGCCCACGTGCGCGCGATCATGACCGATCCGCAACGGCACGTCCGCGGCGTGGGTGCGGGGATGTCGTCGTTGATTGCCGACGGCATGCGGCGGTCCGGAACGTTCGCCGCCCTCGTGCTCGCGCTCAACAAGAGCAGCGTCATCGTCTACATCGAAAGCGTGCGGATGATGCCGACGTCCATCGCAGGGCGGTTGCTGCTGGCGGCGGGCCCGGAGGGCTACCGGTATCTGCGCATCCAGGTGACGGGGTACCCCCGGTCCAATGAAACGATCGCCCTCGTGGCGCACGAACTGCGGCACGCGATCGAAGTCGCCGAGTCGCCGGACGTGCGTGACGTCGCCAGCCTGATCGCGCTGTATCGACGGATCGGACATTCCACCCCCGGCAGGCATCAATACGACACCGTCGCGGCGCAGGACGCCGGACGCACGGTGAGAGCGGAGCTGGTCGGCTGAGGGGGAGGGGTGTCTGAGACAGCGCAAGGGCTAGACGGTGACGCCCGCCTTCACTTCGGCGCCCTTGGGAACAATGATGATGCCGCTGCGAATGTGGTAGCCGTCGCCGTCGGCGTCAACGATCCCCGAGTCGTTGACGAGGCGGACGCCGTCGGCAATCCGCGCGTTCTTGTCGACGATCACGCGATCGAGCACGACGTTGCGGCCGATGCCGAGCGGCGTGGCGGCGGCGGCCAGTTCTTCCTCGTAATAATCCGCGCCCAGCAGCACGGACCGCGTGATGCGCGCGCCGGTCTCCACGCGGGTCCGGATGCCCACGACCGACTCGCTGATGTCGCACTGATCCAGGTGGCACCCTTCGGCGACGATCGACGCGTCGAGGCGGCAGCTGTACGCGCGCGTGCCAGGCAGGAAGCGCGGATGCGTGTAGATCGGCCAGCGCGGATGGAAGAAGTTGAAGGGCGCACCCCGGCGCGTGAGCTGCATGTTGGCCCCGTAGAACGCGCCGATGGTGCCGAGGTCGGCCCAGTACCCTCGGAAGATGTACGGGTTGACGCGGTGACTGCCGAGCGCCTTCGGGATGATTTCCTTGCCGAAGTCGATACCCGGTTGTTCAAGCATGTCCATCAGCACGTCGCGGGAGAAGATGTAGATCCCCATCGACGCGACGAACGGTCTTTCGGCGGTCACGCCTCCCGCCATCGATCCGCGTCGAATGCTCGTGCCGATGTCCGCGAGCCGGGCGGCGCTGGGCTTTTCTTCGAACCCGTGAATCTGCCCGCGGTCGTCGAACAGGAAGATCCCCATCTGCGTCGCATCATCCAGGTTGACGGGCTGCGCCGCGATCGTGATGTCGGCCCGGCTCTCGATGTGCGAATCCATCATCTCGCCAAAATCCATGCGGTAGAGATGGTCACCCGCGAGGATCAGATAGTGGTCCGCGTCGTACGCCGCAAAGTGCCGCGCCGCCTGCCGGACCGCGTCGGCGGTGCCCTGGAACCAGTCCGAACTTTCCGGCGTCTGCTCGGCGGCGAGCACTTCGACGAACCCGTCGGAGAACGTGTCGAGCCGGTACGTCTGCGCGATGTGGCGGTTGAGCGATGCGGAGTTGAACTGCGTGAGGACGAAGATTTTCTTCAGGCCCGCGTGCAGGCAATTGCTGATCGGGATGTCGATCAGACGGTACTTGCCGCCAATTGGCACCGCCGGTTTCGATCGCATGTGCGTGAGAGGAAACAGCCGCGCGCCTCGTCCGCCGCCCAGTATCAGGGTGAGCACATCGTTCATGCCTCCATCTTAATCGCGGACGCGGCAGTCGTGCCGCGGGACCGGGAGACGGATGAGTCCGGTTTCGGTACGTCCCGGACGGTTGCCGGCCTGGACTCGGGTGTTTACATCGTGTTTACCTCTGGCGTCCGTCATCTGGAGTACAATTTGGAGGTTCGTCTTTTTTTCCTGCGGACGCCACCATGTACACGACAGAACTCAGCCACGATGGACACAGCCGGCGCTTCATTCTTGGAGAGGCGCCGCTTGGAGGATGGGAAATCCGCGTTGAAGAGGACCAGGCCGTTGTCAGCTGCGTACGCTATACCGACTGGCACCGCGTGGAACGTGCGCTCGGCGCCATCGCGGAGCGGGTGTCGGAGATGGAAGCCGGCGGATGGAGCGTGACGGGCCCAGGCGCCATGACACGATCCGCCCGGCAGCCCTGACCAGCCTCCGCCAAAGGCTCACGGCGGGCACCACAGGCGGCCCTTACTCGGCGAAGCGGTAGCCCAGCCCCACGATCGTCTCGATCTGGTGACCCGCGACCCCGAGCTTCGCGCGCAGCCGCCCGACGTGCACGTCAACCGAGCGCGTTTCGATGAACCGCTCGTATCCCCACACGCGCTCGAGCAGGCGGTCCCTCGAGAGCACGCGGTTGCGATTGTCCACGAGGAATCGCAGCAGCTCAAATTCCCGCCGCGTCAAGCGGATGGGTTGTCCGCCGACGGCAATCGCGACGGCGTCGAAGTCGGCCGTCAGGTGCGTGCCCTGGTAGACCGCCGGGGCCTGCGCGGGTGCATGCCGCCGGAGCACCGCGCGGACGCGCGCCGACAGCTCGCGCAGGCTGAACGGCTTGGTCACGTAGTCGTCCGCGCCCATGTCGAGACCGGCGACCCGATCGGCTTCCGACGTGCGGGCCGTGAGCATGATGATCGGCACGGCAGCAGTCTCGGGCCTCGCGCGCAGGATCCGGCAGACTTCGCCGCCGCTGAGCACCGGCAGGTTCAAATCCAGGATCACGAGATCGGGAGGATGTTCGGTCGCGACGCGAATGGCGGCGTCGCCGCTCGCCACCAGCTCCACTTGCGCTTCGCCGCTCCGCTCGAGCGTGTGCTTCACGAGCGCGGCAATGTCGTGCTCGTCTTCGACGACAAGAACCCGGGGTGGGCGACTCATCCCAGGCCGCCGTGTACGCGCCGCGCCCGGGGCTTCTGCTTCATTGGAAATGTACGTCACACCTTCACGACTGCCGACGAGACTACCAGCCGCCGATTTCCATCGTGTGACGCACGCGTTAACTCTGGGTTACGGTTCGTTTGTGGATCCCAGGGGGGCCTGACGTGGGTGCCAGGGCCAACGGCCGCCAATCATTTCGCGCCGCAGCACGGCGCCGCAATCACCGGTATTTGCCGGCGCACGGGACGATCGGCGCGGGTCGCAAGCCGGCGCCGATCCCTCTCGCCAGAGGCGACGACATCCGCGCGAGGGTCGAAGACTTAGTTGCGCGAGATCGCCTGGCGAAGGAGTAACGCAACTGGCGGATCGCCGCGCGTGTTCACTGTCGGTCAGGCCATCAGGCCTACGCGCCGCGCCGATCGACCGGGGGTGGAAACAGGCCGGGCCGATGGCGCAGGCCCGGG
>JANNHC010000369.1:0-12043 GCA_031404215.1 Acidobacteriota bacterium | reverse complement strand
ATGTCGGTCGATCCGGTCATCCCAAAAAGCTCCAGCGTAAATGTGCCGAAGTCAAAGCCGAACGTCCGCGTGGTGCTGCTCGGACTGCCTGAGCAACCGTCCTCACCACCCGGGAGGTAGTAGAAGGAGCAGCTGGTCGAGGAGATGATGGCCGCCTCCAGCGCCACAGACCCAAGAGGCACCAAAAGAACCGCCAGCGCGGCGGCCTGAACAAGCCTCGTCATGGTTGAAGACTTCTTGATCGCGGCAGTGTCGGGTGCATTCACGTTCGTCGGCATGTAAGCCTCGCTTGAGCGGGTACGTAGAAAATGTGAGCCTGAACTCCTGGCAATCCAGAGCCGTGTAGCAATACGGTCGCCAAAAAGCACCGCTGCGAGAACGCAGGATTTCTCACAATTTCGCTCACGTCGGCGCTAACGACGGCGGAGAAGTCGCCGCACGCACGAACTTAGGTCTCGCCCTGTGGTGACGTGACGGAAGTATCAGGGGCGCCCTTCCAGAGACTTTGCGAGGGGCGGCGGGTACTGCCGTCGCCGTCCGACGGGCTCACTGAACGATCACAGCGCGCTCCTACTTCTGAGCTGCCAGCCTTGACAACGGCACGCTCAGTACCGTGAATGGCAGCGTCTCCTTCTTCTCGTTGCGCGCATTGAACTGCGTATTGACGACGAGGAGTCGATCGCCCACCTTGACCGCGGTCGCCGGCCACGCGAGAAGCGGATCCTTGAAGCGGCCCGCCACCGTCCCTTTCGTGAGGTCCGCCGAGAGCTGAACCGTTGCAATCTCGACCGCGGTCTGACGCACCACATAGAGCGTGCGGCCGTCGAGCACGAGACCGTCGGCGCCGGTCAGGTCCGCGCCGCCCGTATCGATCGGACTGACCTTCTTGCTCTCGATGTCGATCCGGAACAACAACCCCTTGCCCATCTGCACGACGATGAGCGTCTGACCGTCGGGGGTTGCCGCGATGCCATTGAGGTTGGCACCCTCGTAGTACTGGAGCGGGGTACCACTGAAATCCAGCCAGGGCTCGAGTCCACCGATCTCGTTGCCTTTCGCCTCGATGCGCCAGAGGGCCGGCGTCCGCGTATCGGTGAAGTACCCGGTCGTGCCGACGAGCGCCACGTCGTTGACGAGGCTCTTCGACGGATCGGGGACCTCGAACTGCTTGATCACTTGGCCGCTGCGTGAATCGACGATGAAACACTTGCCGGACCGGCCGCCCGCGATCCAGAGGCGGTTGTTTCGATCGAGCTTCATCCCCAGGACCGCGGGGAACGTCGTGGTGACTCCGCCGGGCACGAGAACGCCGGCGGAAGCGACGATCTCGGACGCGCGGGTTTTCAGGTTGACGCGCACGAGCGTTCCGGTCAGCGCGCTGGCCGTGTAGATGGTGCCGGCCGCAGCGTCGTGTGCGATCCCCTCGGGAAATGTGACGTCAGGCGGCAGGTTATACCTCTCCAAAGCAGAGGCAGGCGGCGCAGGCGTTTGCGCCCGGCCTGCGAGCGTGGAGAACATGGCGGCGCACGTGACGAGCAGGACGGGTCGGAACATTCGTGACTCCCGAGGCATATTGAATTGAGATACCAGAAGCAGCACATGAGCATACTACCTGACGCAGAACAAGGTGTTCTGCCCGCGCTGGAATGACCTCGCCATCCGCGATTGCCGGGGAGCCGATGAACACCTGGTCGCTGCCGTCGAGCGGCTATACGACAGTGCCCCCGATCGCGCTGACAAGGCCCCACGCCGCCGCCGGCAAACTCGGCCGAGAAGCGTATGATGCCGCATGGCGATCGGTTTCAGGTTGGAGGTTCTCGGAGGATGCCGCGCGGCCCGGTGTTGATGCACCTGATCAACAGGCGCCTGATGAGCGTCTTCCTGGACGAAGACACGAAGCACCGCGCAATGGAAGGTGTGCTGGGTTTTCAGAACGTTGGCCCGCCATTCAAAGTGGAGTTCCGGAACATCTGGTACAAGAAGATTCAGTAACTTCCATGTGCGATGCCCTGACGGACGAGGTCCAGACGCTCGCGCGCGCTCGCGCGTGGCAGAGCGCGCTCGATCGCGTCCTCGAGCACTTCGCCGCAGACAGCGGCACCATCCACCTGCTCGGCCCTGATGGCGCGCTTCACCTGACCGTCGCCAGCCGCGGCATGCCCCAGTTCGTACTGGACACCGTCAAGGTCGTTCCTGTCGGCAAGGGGATGGCGGGGCTGTCGGTGGAGCGGCGTGAACCGGTGATGGCCTGTAATCTTCAGACGGACGCGAGCGGTGACGTCCGCCCCGGAGCAAAGGCGACCGGTCTGCAAGGTTCGATTGTCGTGCCCATCTTCCGCGCGGAGGCCGCTGTCGGCGCGCTGGGCATCGCGAACCGCGCAGAGCGGACGTTCACCGAAGCGGAAATTGACCTGCTCGTGCGCGTCGGACGCGCGATAGGGGATGCACTCCCGCCTGCCAAGCGATAGCGTGCCCGCAATCAGCGCCAGCCGGCCGGACCAGGTCGATCCGAGCCTACACGGAAAGGCGCGAATCTCCGGTGATTCGATTTTCCGGACGACCGATCCCGAAAAATTATTGCGGCAAGGCGAACGCCACGTAAACCCCGCCCGACGGGTCCTCGCGACGTCCCTTGCCGCCGCCAGCCCCGATGACGACGAACTGACGGCCGTTGACCTGATAGGTGGCCGGCGTGGCGTTGCCCGAAAACGGCAGCGTCGTCTCCCACAGTAACTTGCCGGTGGCCTTGTCGAAGGCCCTGAACTTCCTGTCGAAGTTCGTGGCCCCGATGAAGACCAGGCCGCCCGCAGTCACGATCGGGCCGCCGTAGTTTTCCGAACCGGTGTCCTTGATCCCTTTCTCGGCAAGCTCCGGATACTCGCCGAATGGAATCCGCCAGGCATACTCCCCCGTGTTGAGGTTGATGGCACTGAGCGTCCCCCAGGGAGGCGCGACCGCCGGATAGCCATCAGGGTCGAGGAACTTTCTGTAGCCAGTGAAGCGGTAGCCACCCGTGGGACGGCGTGGAGACACCGGCTCGGTCTGCACCGCGGGGTCACCGCTCGCCAGGTATTGCACGATCGCGTTGACGGCCTCGGGCGGCAGGTTCGGAAAGCCGACCATCCGGCCCGCGCCCTTCTGGATGATGCCCACCAGCTGCGCGCGCGTGCTTCGTCCGGCAATGCCGACGAGCGACGGGATCTGCGGTGGCGTTCCCGTGCGGTCATCCCGGTGACACGTGGCGCACTGCTGGAGGTACAGCGAACGCCCGTCGTCGCCGGCATAGGCCGGCTCCAGCGCGCCCGTCCACGCGAGATCGTTGGCGTTGACGTAGAACAACGACGTCTCCGGGTCAAACGCCTGCCCTCCCCATTCGGAGCCACCGTCGAAGCCGGGAAAGACCACCGTCGGGCGCCCGACGGTCAGCGGCACGAAGAGCCCGTCGCTGCGGAAGGTGCTGAACTCCTCGAGTGCCCATTTATGTGCCTCCGGCGTCCGGTTCGTCAGCATGTCGGCCGTCAGGCGCTGGCGCGCGAAGGGCGCGGGCCGGAGTGGGATCGGCTGGGTGTCGGCCGCGACTTCGCCGGGCAGATCGCTCCTGGGAAACGCGCGGTACTCAACGGGAAAGATCGGCGTCCCGGTCGTGCGATCCAGGACGAATACGTAGCCCTGTTTCGTGGTCTGCACCACCGCGTCGATCGCCCGGCCATTGACGCGCAGCGTGACGAGATTGGGCGGCGAAGGCGGATCCCGATCCCAGATGTCGTGCCGCACGAACTGGAAGTGCCACAACCGCTTGCCGGTCGCGGCCTCCAGCGCGATCAGGCAGTTCGCGAACAGGTTGTCGCCGAGGCGGTCGGCGCCGTAGAAATCGGCGGCGGCCGATCCCGTCGGCACGTAGACGACCCCGCGTCGCTCGTCGAGCGCCATCCCGGCCCAGTTGTTCGCGCCGCCGTTGGTCGTCCAGGAATCCTTCGACCAGGTGTCGAAGCCGATCTCGCCCGGATTCGGGATCGTGTGAAACGTCCACTTGAGCCCGCCGGACTTCACGTCGTACGCGCGGATGTATCCGGGCGAGGAGGGCAGGCCTTCGCCGACGCGCCCGCCGATGATCATCAAGTCCTTGTAGATCACACCGGGCGAAGTCAGCCGGACGTTCTGTGACTGCGGATCGCGTCCGAGGTTCAGGCGCAGGTCGATGCGTCCGGTGTCGCCGAATGTCGAGATCGGCTGCCCGGTCCGCGCGTCGAGCGCGTAGACATATTGATCGACCGCCGCGAATACCCGCGCGTCGTTGCCGTGGCGCCAATACATGACGCCGCGGTTCGCTCCGCGTCCTTCGATCTTCGGGTCGAACGTCCAGAGGTGCTCGCCGGTCGCCGCCCGCACGGCGAACGTCTTGTGCTTCGGGGTGTAGCCAAAGAGCACGCCGTCCACGACGATGGGCTGCGTTTGCAGGCCGCCGCTTTCGCGAGTGTCGTACGACCAGGCGACGGCCAGTTGCCCGACGTTCGACCGGTTGATCTGGCGCAGGCTGGAGTAGCGGATCTGGTCCGGGCCTCCACCGTAGGCGGCCCAGCCGGTGTAGCGGGCACGCGTGGGTTGAGCCGGTTGGGCTCTCGTCGCGTACGCGGCTGGCAGGGCCAGGAGCAAAGCCGCCGTGGTGAGCGTGATGCGCGTCATGGGCCTCGAATCCGCTATCGCGCCTTCGTCCACGTGTAGACGGCGCGGTCGAAATCCTCGAGCAGCTTCGTCGCCCCAAGGTCCATGCCCGGCAGCATCTGCGTCATGAGCACGGCGCTCACCTGGTTCTCCCGATCGATCCAGAAAAACGTGTTGAAGATGCCGGCCCACGCCAGCGTGTTCGGGCCGCGGCCTGTCGGGCCGGCCTTCGTGTTGAGCGCGAATCCCAGTCCGAACTTGTCGAGGTTCCCGGTGAGCGCGGCGCCATCGGTAGCCAGCTGGGGCATGACGCTCGCGAACGGCCGAATCGCCAGGTCGCCGATTTGATTCCGCCCCATCATCGCGACCGACTCTGACGTGAGGATCCGGCGCTGTCCGATCTGGCCGCCCGACATCAACGCTCGTGCGAACGTCAGGTAGTCGCGCGCGGTGGAAGAGAGGCCTCCACCGCCGGAATAGAAGATGCCGGGTGGCGGTGACGGCCGCGGCGGTTGCTCGGCCAGCGCTCCACCGTCCCCGCGCTGATACATCCTCGCGACGCGGGACTGCTTGTCCGGCGGGACGATGAAGGAAGAGTCCGGCATGCCCAGCGGATCGAATATGTGTTGCCGGAAGTACACCTCGAGCGACTGGCCGCTGATGCGTTCGACGAGCCGCCCAAGCCAATCCGTGTTGATGCCGTACTCCCACTTCGTGCCGGGATCGAAGAGCAGCGGAGCCTTCATGAACCCGTCACCCCCGGCCATCACGCTCGGGAGCGTCCCCTTGCCGACCAGATTGAACAGGTCGCGATTCATGAACTCGTAGCCGAACCCCGCGGTATGGGTCAGGAGGTGGCGCACGGTCAACGGGCCCCTGGGTGGCCGCATCGTCCCGGCGTCCATCACCTGCACGCTCGAGAGTTCCGGAAGGTAGGTGGCTGCAGGCTCGTCCAGTTTGACCTTGCCGGCTTCAACGAGCTGCATCACCGCGACCGACGTCACCGGCTTGGTCATGGACGCGATTGAAAAGATCGCGTCCGAGCCGATGCCGACCGCATGCTCATACGCCACGCCCCGCGCCGTCGCGACCATGGCGACGACGTGCGGAACGCGCCGTTGCTCGACCGCCGTGCGAAGCAGTGTGTCCAGTTCCGAGGGACGTTGCTCCGCGCGCGATCCGAACGCCACTACGACGACGAGGGCTGGAATCAGGAGAATCTTCTTCATGGCCCGGCATCCTACACCAGGAGGAAACGGAGTTCACAACGAAGGAACGGAGCCAACGGAGACAAACGAAGAACAGTTTGCAGCGTTATACTCGGCGCAATGCAGTTCGAGTGGGACCCTGACAAGGACCTGGGGCTCTAGCCCAAGTGCAAAAAGTCCTCGCCGGTTTCCTGCTCGGCGTCGGCTCGGCGCTCATCGTCCTGCTGCTGGGCTGGACGGGGGCGCTCGACAAGGCCGAGCTCACTCTTTACGACTGGCGAATGCGGCTCGTCGCCGATCCCGCGTCGGTCAATCGCGACATCGTCCTCGTCGAGATTAACAACACCACCATCCGCGATATGGAGCCGCTGTTCGGCCACTGGCCCTGGCCGCGCATCGCACTCTCGTTCGTCATCGACTACCTGCACCGGGCGCCGGCAAAGGTGGTCGCGGTCGATATCACCCTGTCCGAGCGTGACAGGGTTGACCAGTACGACCTGAACGGCCAGAAGGTAAAGGGATCCGAAAGCGACGGGGCGCTC
The DNA here is from genome assembly GCA_031404215.1 of Acidobacteriota bacterium. Classification (GTDB taxonomy): domain Bacteria; phylum Acidobacteriota; class Vicinamibacteria; order Vicinamibacterales; family 2-12-FULL-66-21; genus JALZOC01. The sequence goes on along the minus strand of JANNHC010000369.1, from coordinate 5,631 downwards.
GCGGACGTGGTCAAGACGTCCGGCAACGTCATCATGCTGGCCGACGCGGTCAACGAAGGACTCCTCAGCGGTGAAAAGGATCCAAACGCGGCGGCCTGGCCCAATCCCGGATACACGGCGCTGGCGCACGCGGAACAGCGACCTGTCGTCGCGGCGCCTTACCAGGCACTCACCGACGCGAGCATGGCGCTCGGTCACAACTTCCTGATGCTGGACCCTGACGGTCCCGCCAGGCGAATGTCCCCGTTCATCCAGAACGACGGAACGTATCTGCCTTCGCTTGGCGTCGCCGCCGCGCTTGCCGCCGGAGGGTTCCGGCCCGATCAAGTCTTGGAACAAGGCGATCGGCTCCGCATCGGCGATCGCCTGGTGCCGCTGGTTCCCGCGAGGGTGACCGATCGCTACACCGGAAAGGCCCACGATCACTGGGGAATGCTGATCAATTTTCGCGGCCCCGCGCTGCTCAAAGACGGCAAGCGGCCGTATCCGTCATACGAATTCCGGCATCTCCTCTTATCAGAGCAACAGCTCCAGAACGGAGAAAAGCCGCTCGTCGATCCCTCGGTGTTCAAGGACAAGATCGTCTTCGTGGGATTCACCGCGTCGGGTCTGATGGACGTCTTCGCGACCCCGGTCTCCGACGATCAGGCAGGAACAATGCCGGGGATCCAGCTGCACGCCAGTATGGCGGACAGCATCCTGGCGAATCGTTTCATTCGTCCCTCATCGACCGCGGCGCGGCTTGGTTCGATCGCGGCGATGGCCCTGGCGGTCGGTCTCCTTTCCGCGGGGTTGCCGTTCCTGGCCGCGGCCGCTGGAACGGCGGCGGCGCTCGGCGGCTGGACGTGGTTTGCGGTCAGCGCGTTCCGGGACGGGCACTGGCTCAACCTGGTGCAACCGCTCGCCGCCGGTGGCATCGCGCTCTTCTTCGGGACCGCGTATCAGTATTTCGTCGAAGGCCGCGAGAAGCGGCAGGTGAAGAAGCTGTTCGGCCGATACGTCTCGAGGGACGTGTACGCGCAGCTCATCGCCAACCCGGATCTCGCCGAGCTTGGCGGCAAGCGTCGTGACATGACGGTGTTGTTCTCCGACATTCGCGGTTTCACGACGGTCACCGAAAAAGGCAACCCCGAGGAGCTCGTCGCGCAGCTGAACGAATATTTCTCCCGGATGGTGGACGTCGTGTTCCGCCACAAGGGAACGGTCGATAAATTCGTCGGCGACATGGTAATGGCCTTGTACGGCGCGCCGCTGGACGACGGGGATCATGCGGAGCACGCGGTGGCGGCTGCCATCGACATGGTGCGCGAGCTTGGGGAGTTGAACCGTGGGTGGTCCGCGCGGGGCATGGCGCAGCTCGACATCGGCGTCGGCATCAATTCCGGAGAGATGATTGCGGGCAATATCGGGTCGTCGTCCATCATGAGCTACACCGTCATCGGCGACAACGTGAACCTCGGTTCGCGGCTCGAATCGTTGAACAAGGATTACAAGACACGCATTATCATTAGCGACGCTACCCGCACCAGGCTGAAGGGAGACTACGACATCCGCCCGCTGGGCGACGTCGTCGTCAAGGGCAAGACGCGGCCGGTGGCGATTTATCAGATCGTGGTGCCGGCCCCGATCCAGGAAGTGGGACAGGTCATATGAAGAAAACCATCGCTTTGTCGGTTGCGCTCGTCGCCTTCGTCTCTGCGCCTGCCTACGCGCAGCTTGGCGGCCTCACCGGGCGCATCCGGCAGGCCCAGGAAGCCAAAGAGAAGGTGGACAAGATCGCCGACTTGAAGATGTCCGATTCCGACGAGCGGAAGCTCGGCGAGCACGTGAGCGCGAAGCTCCGGCAGGATTTCGGGGTGTATCAGGACAAGGGCGTCGCCAAGTATGTGACGCTCGTCGGCAACGTCCTGGCGCAGGGGAGCTCGCGTCCACAGCTCGACTGGCAGTTCATCGTGCTCGACACGGACGGCGTCAACGCTTTTGCGACTCCCGGCGGCATCGTCCACATCACGCGCGGCGCGCTGGGCTTGATCAAGAACGAAGCGGAGCTCGCAGGCGTGCTCGGGCACGAAATTACGCACGTCACGGCCAAGCATACCGTCCGATCGATTCAGAAGAACAAGCTCGTATCCCTCACAGCAGACGAGGTGGGGGGTTCCGGGGGGCTGGCGCAGTCAGTCCTGTCGAAGCTGGCGGAAGCTGCCTATTCGAACATCATCAACAATACATTCGACCGCGACGACGAAATGGAGTCGGACAAGGTCGGGGTGACGCTCGCCAGCAAGACCGGCTACGCCCCGGGCGCGCTCGCGGACGTTCTCAGCCGCCTCAACGATCGCAACAAGGATCGTGAAGAGCCCAATGGTTTGTTCGCGTCCCATCCGCTCATCAAGGATCGCATCGCCGGGATCGCCAAGGTCATCAAGGATCAGAAGCTTGGCGGCACCGCTGCGGTCGAGGCGCGCTACACGAAGCACGTCAGCTTCGAGGCCAAGCCAATCAGTGCGGTTGCCGTCATCGACGGCGCCCGCGGGCTGACCGGCGGAGAGGCCGCGAAGGACGACAAGAGCAAGGAAGCCAGGAAGGAAGAGCCGAAGAAGAAAGGCGGACTGCTCGGAAAATTCAGCACGTCGTCCAGCGAGGAGAAGAAATCGAGCCAGACGATTGCCTCGGCCGGCGCGCGGGGAGGCGTTCCCGACCGCGACGCGAAGGGTGGATCGAACCCGAACAAGCTGACGGTGCCGGTCACGCCCTCCGAGCTTGCCGACTTCAAGAAGGGCATCGCGTAAGGGCGGATGGGTTTCCCTCACCCCGGGCACGCAGTCGTGGGCGTCGCCGCGCTGGCGGCGGCGTTCGCGATGTCGAGCCTGACGGTCAACCGGCTTGTCCGTCGCAAACTGCGTCTCTCCCTGCTGCTTCTGGGCGCCTACGTCGCGTTGCACATCGTGCTGGCGCTCCGGCCGTCGCTGGCGGCTTCGCTCGATGCCAATCTCCTGTCAGTCGAGCGGCTCGCCTTTGCGGCAGGCCTCATCAACCTGCTCGTCATCACGCTGCTGAATCCCCTGCGGGTCGATCGCGTGCACGATCGCTACCCCGCGATTCTCCAGGACTTCATCGTCATTGGACTCTTGCTGCTCGTGGCGACGTTCGTGTTCCACGACCGGCTGCTGACGACCTCGGCGGTGAGCGCGGTCGTGATCGGGTTCGCGTTGCAGGACACGCTGGGCAATGCGTTCGCCGGGCTGGCGATCCAGAGCGAGAAGCCCTTCAACATCGGCCACTGGATTCGCGTCGGCGACTTTGAGGGACGCGTCGCCGAAGTGACGTGGCGCGCCACGAAGCTGCGCACCAAGTCCGGCAACTTCGTCGTCGTTCCAAACAACATCGTGTCGAAGGAAGCGATTACGAATTACTCGGAACCGGCGGCGCCGACGCGCATCGAGGTCGAGGTCGGCGCCAGTTACCTCACGGCGCCGAACGCGGTGAAGGCGGCCATCGCCGAAGCACTCGCCAACTCCCCGCGAGCGCTCAAGTCGCCCGCGCCCGACATCATTCTCGGGGCGTTCGACAGTTCAGCCATCAACTACCGCGTGCGGTTCTGGATCGAGGACTACGAGCGCGACGAGGCGGCGCGCGACCAGGTGCGGACGGCGATGTACTACGCGTTCGCCCGGCACGGCATCGATATTCCATGGCCGATCCAGGTGCAGTACGAGAAACCGTGGGAGGTTCCCGATGACTCCGCGCGCGCCCAGGAGCGGGATCGGCTGCTGACCGGCGTTGACCTGTTTGCCATGCTCGCCGAGGATCAACGTCGTGAGATTGCAGCGGCCATGACGTCGAGAACCTACGGGGACGGCGAAGCCATTGTCCGCCAGGGCGATCCAGGCCACTCGATGTTCATCGTGGGGTCCGGAGCGGCGGTCGTGTCGCTGGAGCCGGACCGGCGGGAGGTGGCGACGATCGAACGCGGAGGCTACTTCGGGGAGATGTCGGTGCTGACGGGCGAGCCGAGGACGGCGACCGTTCTCGCGCGCGGCGATACGTTCGTCATCGAGATCGACGCGGAGATATTCCGCCGTCTCGGAGCGACGAGCCCTCAGGCCCTCGAACAAGTGGGTGCGGTCGCAGCGGCGCGCCGGGCGGAACTCGACGAAATCCGCGCGAGCGCGCCTGGAACCGCAGTCGCCGACGCACCCGCGAGTTTCCTCGGACGAATGCGCCGGTTCCTGCGACTGTCTTAGAACCTACAACTCAATTTACCGATATCGCCCCTCGCGAAATCCCCGCTCGTAACCGTCACGGAATCCCTGGCGATAGAGATCCTTGTACTGCTCGCGCGACCCGAGCCGGCCCTCGTAGTGGCGGTCGCCCGCGCGATACCACGCGTGGCGAAGCGGATCGAACGTGCGGTTTCTTCGCGCGTCCTCTACGCCCTTCTCGTAACCGTCGCTGACGCCGTGTTGCACCGCGACGCCTGAGGAACCCGGACGTCCGTACGAGCCCGGATACTGCTGAGGGTAGGTCGGATACCCGCCGGTGCCGGGGTACCCGTATGGATCGTTCGTGTCGCGCCGCGGGACGGCGCGTCCATTCCCGCGGCCATTGTTGCCGTATCGGCCGTTACCGTTGCCATTGCCATTCCGGCCGTTGCCATAGCCGTAGTTCGGAGCGTAGCGCTCATACCCGTCGGAATAACCCGCCGCGTAGCCGGTGCGGAACGACTGCCGATAGCGATCCACCGCACCGTACTCGCGGTGATACCCCTTGTCGGCCCGCTGGAACGCCTTTTCATCCTGATAGGCAAACCGCTCGTTCTTGCGGCCGTCCTTCTCCCCCTCTTTCAATCCTTCGCGGAACCCGTTGCCGTAGGCGACGCGGCCGGAATCGTAGAAGGACTGCTGAGCCGTCGCTGAATACGACCGGCCATCATCGAGCCACCCGCGCGTTTGTGCCTGCGCCGGCGCGGTCAGCGCAAGCGCGGCAACACCAAGCGCGGAAACGAGCAATAGGCGTCTCATGTTCGACCTCCGTGATGGGGAGCTGCGTAACATCCCACGCCAGGAAACCGCAAAATCCGAGCCGCCAGATTTGCCTTAATTCTTCGTGGAAATGAGGGCCTATGGCACACGCGGGACCGATCAGTGGACACCTCGTGCGGCCGATTGAGGACACACTCAATCCCTCATCCCTCATCCTTAATCCCTAAACTCATCCCTCATCCCTCATCCCTAATCCGCAATCCCTAATCCGCTCAATCCCTGAATCCAGATGCTGACCCGCCCCGTCTATTCCGACCAGACCAGGACCCGCTCGCCTGAAGCACTTCTATGATCGACGATCAACGTCGGACCGAAACGTTCGAGGTCTTCCACCGTGAGCTTCAGATCTTCGAGGTTCATGTGGTTGCCGTTGAAATCGATGGTCGTGCCCCGCATTTTCATTCGTATGAGCCAGAAGGGAATATTGACCCGCACGATCCGGCCATCGTCGAACAACCCTTCCGTGTTGTGGAGGATGGTCGTAAACGCAACGCCAAGAATCAGCGCGGCTAGTGCGCCCCACTGCGTTGCCCGCGGCCACAAAATGCCCAGCAGCAGAATGGCAAAAACCGGCCCTTGAAAAATGGAC
>JANNHC010000368.1:0-2801 GCA_031404215.1 Acidobacteriota bacterium | reverse complement strand
GGGCGAACCTGCCGTGGATCGACTATGGCCACGACTTCGGCGCAAACACGTGGCGTCCGACGGGCGGGTTGCACACTCGCGCCGATGACCTGACGCGGGCGCTGGACCGCGCCGCAATGGCCGGCGTTCGCCAGCTGCGCTGGTTCATGCTGTGCGATGGCCGCGCTGGAATCCGGTTCGCGCTGGATGGCACTCCCCTTGGACTCGACGATGTGTTCTTTGCGGATGTGGATGCGGCGGTGACCGCGGCGAGCGAGCGCGACATGGAGATCATGTTCGTGCTGCTCGACTTCCTCTGGTGCGCCCGGCGTCCGCTTTTGCGCGGTAGGGCCGTCGCGAGGGTGTAGGCCGGTGGTACGATGGCGGCTTCGCAATGGCGCATGTCTGGAGGCGACCATCGAGTGATCCGCCCGCGGCAGCAGCATGCCACTCTCGCGCAGTATCAGTGGACCGCCCGCTCCCGGAAGCATTTCAGAATGATTGATACCGGACACCACACCGTACGACGTCCCTCTCGGCGTCGGCATCTCTGAATGGCCCTCCTTGCCGGTCTCCGACGTGCGGCCGGTCACCTTCTGCGCGCCCGCACGTCGTCCGCCACCCCGGCGAGAGAAGCGGAGGGCATTCCCGGCGAACGGGCGCGTGGTTTCTCGAGCCTGCCCGGTGAGGAGTCCCTCGGCTCCATGAGCACGGAGGCATTGGCCGCTTGGGAGAATCGGGACGTTCCGAGCATCAGTCGCGCCTCGGACGATTCCGAAGCGCGCGCCGACGAAAAGCAGGACGTGACGACCAGCTTGAATTTTCCTCTTCACTGGACGTCCGCGGTGCAGAGTTGGAACTATTTGTTCGACTTCGCCGTCGCCTGTGAGCTGCTCGCTCCCCGCCCCGATGACCTCATCCTGGACTTCGCTGCGGGCACGTGCTGGGCCACAGAACTTCTCAGCCGCATCGGAGTTCGGACCGTCTCCATGGACCTGTCGATCGAAATGATGCGGCGCGGCCGGGACCGACTGGCCGCCGACAGCCGGCTGGTGTTCCGCGACGAAGCCGCGTTCGTCGCGGCCAGGGGGCAGTCACTGCCGTTCCTGGCCGACAGCTTCGAAGGGGTGCTGTGCATGAACGCGCTGCACCATGTGCCCTCTTACGCCGAAGCCCTGCGCGAGATTCATCGGGTGCTCAAGCCAGGCGGGAGGGCCGTCTTCTCCGAGCCCGGATCTGCCCATGCTGTCCAGCCGCTATCCCGATTCCGAATGCGGGAAGAGAGCGTGATCGAAAAAAGTATCTCTCTTGCCGTCATCCACCGCCTGGCCCAGGAGGCCGGTTTCAGCCGGATGCGAGTGGTTCCGCTGCGGTCCTCGGCCGCCTACGTCTTCGAGTACGCGGCGGCGCCGTCTGACGCCCTACCGCTACAGCAGATGTGGGAGGACACCTTGCGCTGCTGTCCCGGCGAACACGCCCGCTTTGTTCTGCAGAAAGGCGATGACCCTCCCGCCGAGAGCCTCCTGCCGGCGCACCAACTCGTCGGACGGCTCAGGGCTCGGATCGATCCAGAACATGAGTCCGCCATCGTACGCGAGGGGCGGCCGTTCACGGATCGGCTGCGGATCACGAACACGGGCAGCGTGACGTGGAAGGCGCGGGGACGGCGCTTCGGCGGACAGGTCACGCTCGGGCTGAAGGTCTGCGATGCTGGCGGGGAAGTGCTGCGGGACGACCTGGGCCGCACCCAGTTGCCGCGTGATGTGGCTCCGGGCGACGGCATTGAGATCGAGATGACCGTTGCCGGTCTTCTCCCGATCGGTTTCTATCGATTGCGGTACGACATGGTGGTCGAGGGCGTCATCTGGTTCGAACTCGACGGCTCGCTCTGCGCCCGGTGTTCGTTGGAAGTGATCTCCTGACGGACACGATCTTTCGCATTGGCATGTTCCTCTTACCCCACGCCACGCCACGCCACGCTTCTCCGCGCCCTGCCCGCCTGGACGCTTCGGATCGTGGTGCCGCCGCAGTTCCGAGGATGCGCGCGAGCCTGCTCGAAATACCACCGCAGCTCGTCGAGCGTCTCGGTCGCGCGCACGGGAATCATCTGTGCTGGCGCAGTCATCAACCGCCGTCACCCCTTGAGTGACAGTTCAAAATGAAGCCCTTCCGCCCGCTGAAGGTGCGCAATTACGTCGAACAAGTTGCGCGCCTGAGGGTTCCCCTTTGGACCGAGCATGCGCATCAGGCTCTTCGACGGCGTGTTCGTCATGTCGCTGAGTTCCGCAAAGCCGATGGTCGCATTGATGTAATCGCGGAGAATCGCTTCGCCCGTGTCGACGCAACGTCGTCATTCGAGCCTCGATCTCCGCCTGATCGTGGCCGGCAAGCCAAAGAAAGTCGCGCTGACCGCCAGCATGCGCAAACTCCTGACGATCCTCAACGCGATGATGCGGACAAACACGGCTTGGCAACAGATCAACCTCTCGATGGGAACGATCGAGCACTTCGACGAAACCGAGCGCGCCGTCGGGGAGATCGCCCGTGTGCTCAAACCCGGCGGGCGCGCCATCGTCGGCGTGCCGAACCGATACGACCCGATTCTCCGGCCGTTGTTCGTCGCGGTGCTCCAGCCGGTCGGACTTTTACGGGTACGGGTACGAGAAGTCCTACTCACGTCGCGCACCGAAACAAATGCTCGAAGAGGCCGGCCTAAACGTCTCGACACAGCCAGCGCCTCGGGCGGCTTGTCGAGTGGCCTGAAATGGGGACCGCTGGCTATCGTCATGTTCTGGCTGGTCGTCATGGCGGTCGTCTATGCA
>JANNHC010000367.1:0-6307 GCA_031404215.1 Acidobacteriota bacterium | reverse complement strand
GTCGTCGGTCTGTCCGTGATGACGTTTCAGCGTTCGACGGCGCGACGCATCATCGCGCTCATCCGGTCGCTGAAGCCGGACGTCCGTCTCGCGGTCGGAGGCTACGACCCGAGCCTGGCGCCGGACGCCTGGACCCCTCCGGAGGTTGGCGTGGACATGATCGTTCGCGGCGAAGGCGACATCACGTTCCGGGACGCGATCCGCGCGCTCGACAACGGAGAGCCGCTCACCGGAGTCGATGGGCTCTGGTTCCGAGAGGGCCAGACGTTCCACCGCAACCCCTCGCGCCACGTGTCGCGCCTCGGAAAGGGGGACGTCCGCCTGCCGAATCGCGCCGCCCGCGTGCTTTCCGGCTACACGATGATGGGCCGCCCGATCGACGTCGTCGAAACGTCGCGCGGCTGCACGTTCGACTGCAGCTTCTGCTCGATCATCGAGATGCGCGGGCGAAATTTCCACCGCTTTCCGATCGAGCGCGTCATCGACGACATCTCCGATGCCGCCGCCCGCGGGGCGCGCAGCATCTTCATCGTGGACGACAACATCACGCTGGACGTTCCGCGCTTCGAGGAACTCTGCACGGCGATCGTCCGGGCAAAGCTGAACCGGATCGATTACCTCGTGCAGGCGATGACCGCGTCGATCGCGGGCCACGGTGGACGCCTCGCGCCACTGATGCGGCAGGCGGGGTTCCGCTACGTGTTCCTCGGCATCGAGAATGTGCTCGACGAGGATCTCGCCTTTCTCAAGGCGAAGGCCAAGAACAGCCGTCACGTGCAGGGACAACGGACGAACACGGCCATCGCGGCCGTGGACCTGCTCCATCGGCACGGGATGCTCGTCGTTGGCGGGTTGATCGTCGGCAACCCGGACGACACGCGCGAATCAATTGCCGCGAATCTCGAGTTCGCGAAACGGTACGTGGACTGGCCGTATATTCAGCACCCGACCCCGTATCCCGGCACGCCGATGACGAAGGACTTCGTGGACCGCGGCCTCGTCGTGAATCCGCGCGTGGAGGAGTACGACGGCACCACCGCCGTCACGCGCAGCGTGCACCTGTCGTCCGAGGAGATCGAGTTCATGCGGTGGAGGGCGGAACGGTGGATGAAGATCCGCCATCTCCCGGCGGTGCTTCGGCACGATCCCATGTTCGTGCTGCGGAACGGGCGGCGCATGCTGGGACACACGTTCAGGGGCACGACGTGGAAGTCAGTGTTGGGCCTGGAGGGTAGCCGTGACGCGTTCCGCCGATACCGCGCGATTCGCGACCGCGAGAGACGCTACCTCGATTGGCCGGATCCGATGGTGGGAGCCGGTTCCGAAGCGGGGAGCCTTCAGGACCGCGCAGGATCGCTCAGTGGACCCGCTCGATCGGCTGCTCTAACCTGAGGATCGTGCACTGAGCCTCCAACGTGCGCCGGGGTCGTCGACCGCCACTACGATACCCCGGCACCCTGACTGACCACGTCCTGGCCCTGATCCGCTCCGAACGCCGCCCTCGGGAGATCCAGGGTGAAGACGCATCCTTTTTCTGGCAGGTTGCGCGCGTAGATCCTTCCGTTGTTGGCTTCGATGCCCCACCGGCTGAACGCCAGGCCAAGTCCCAGGCCGGTGCGATCGGCGCCTCGCTGCTCGAACGGGCGGAACAACTCGCTGACATCACCGCTGGGCAATCCGCCGCATTCGTCCTCGACCTCGATGAGCACGCGCTCGGCGCTCGCACCAACCCGCAGCGTGACGGTCGTCCGGGGCCGGGTGAACTTGAGTGCGTTCTGCAGCAGGTTTCCCACGACGGCGGCGAGGACCTGACGGTCGGCCCCGATTGCAATGTCCTCGTCTACCGGCGCGACGACGAGCGTGATGTCCCGTGCCTTGGCTTCCAGCGCGGCGCCCGGCGCGAGTTCGTCGATGAATCCGGACAGCTGGAACTGTTCCTGATGCTGGAGGCCCTGGGCCAGGCGAACCTCGGCAAGCGAGCGAGCAATCAGCGCGTCCAGCCCCACGAGGCTGCGACGGAGCACACTCCCGGTGCTGCCTGAGACACCGACATTCCCAGTCTTGAGCACTTCGAACGCGATGAGCGCGGTGTTGATCAGGTTCCGCAGTTCATGGGCCAGGAACCCGAGGCGCTCGCTCCCGCGCGCGAATTCTCCGTTGATGCCGGACTGATTTCGCTCGCGTCCGTATTCGGTGACGGCGCCCGCGATCGCCTCGTCCAGGCATCGATTCAAGAGGCGGAAGTCGTCCGTGCTGATCGGGGCGTCCATTTCCATCGCCAACTCGGTGATGGCCTGGCAGACGTCGCCGTAATCGTGCACGACCTGCGACACGCTGAAACCCTGAAGCAGGAGGTCGTGACCGTGCAGGACCGCGCTCGTGCCAATATCGGGGGTCGATCCCCCGCCACGGCGCAGCGCGTCCCCGAGTTGATCGAGAAACAGGGGAACGCCGTGATCGATCTCCGCCCGTGTAGGCGGTGGCATCGACCTCGTGGCCACCTTCGCCCTGCAACGGCCGATGATCTCGTCGCGATGTGTGACGATGAATTCATGAAGCATGGCATGTCCAATCGCGCCTGTCAGACGCGGCGAGTCCTCAACATGGCCAGGATCGAGTGTCTGGGCCCCCTGGCGATGGTTGAGCTCACGGTCAGCTTGGCACGCCGTGGGCGGGGATACTGTCCCAAATTGGACACCCGGCGTATCAGGCCGGAATTCTCCCGTAGAGCCAGAACCAGGCTTGGAATTTGCCTCGAGTGGCGATAATCTAAGAGCAGACTCATGAAACCAAGGCTCCGACCCGTCGAAGCCAAGGCCCGGCGCGGGTTCAATGCGGAGGCGTACCTCGAATCGACGGGTCCGGCCCGGAAGATTGTGAAATATCGACGCGGGGAGGTCGTGTTCTCCCAGGGCGATCCGGGCGAAGACATCCGGTACATTCAAAAGGGCGGGATCAAGCTCTCGGTGCTCTCCCGGGTTGGGAAGGAGGCGGTCGTCGCGATGCTCGCGCCGGGGGACTTTTTCGGCGAGGGCGCTCTGGCCGGTCAATCGATCCGCATCGGGACCGCGACGGCCGTGGTGGCGAGCAGCGTGCTCATCATCGAGAGGGACGCGATGATCCGGCTGCTCCACGAGGAACCGGAGTTCTCGGACCGCTTCATCTCATACATGCTGACGCGCAACATGCGTATCGAAGCAGACCTCGTCGATCAGCTCTTCAACTCCAGCGAGAAGCGGCTCGCCCGCACATTGCTGCTGATGGCGCGCTACGGGGTGGTCCATCCCCAGCGGACGCTGCCGAAAATCTCTCAGGAAACGCTGGCGGAAATGATCGGCGCGACGCGCTCGCGCGTGAACTTCTTCATGAACAAGTTCCGGAAGCTCGGACTCATCGAGTACGACGGCGGCGGGCTCAAGATCAACAGCTCCCTCCTCAGCATCGTCCTGCACGACTGATCCCGCGGGCACCCGCGCGACTATTCCGCTCGGGCCCGCTGTCGCAACCGGAAGTATCCAAGCCCGGCAAGCCCCACTGCGAGGAAGAACACGAAGGACGGGGGCAATGTCGGAACGGCCGTGGCGCAGCTCGCCGCGTTGACGTTATTGCTATCCAGCGTCACGGCGCCGGTTCGCGCCAGCGCGCGGCCCGCCACGTTGGCGCCCGTATTCAGCGTGATGCTCGCCAGCGCGAGGATGTTGCCCACAAACGACGTAGTGGTTCCGAGCGTCGCCGAACTCCCAATCTGCCAGAACACGTTGCACGCAGACCCGCCGCCAATCAGCGAAACCGAGGAACCGCTGGCCGTCGTCAGCGTGCTGCCGGTCTTGAAAATGAAAACCGCGCTGGAGTTGCCGAGCGTGTTGAGGGTGAGCGCTCCTGTCAGCTGGGCTGACGTGGAATAACAGTAGACGCCTGGGAGGAGCGTCAGGCCGCCGAGATCCTGACCTGTGAGATCCTGCGTGCATGCCTGGCTTGCCAGGCTGTTGTACGCGGTGGTGACGGAATTCTGCGCCGACAGCGCGAACGCGTCGGCGGCGTGAATCGTTCCGGACACGACAATCCCGGGAGGAAACCCGATGACGGCGCTGCCCGGGCTTACGCCCAGATCGCCGGTGACGACGCTCGGGCCGGTATTGGTGACCGTCGAGCCTCCCAACACGGCGAAACTCTGCGCGGAGCCGAACGATGGCGCGGTCTGAGCGAAAACCGCCGACGCGCCGCAGAAACACACGGCGAATCCCGCGCTTGCCAGCCGACGCAAGCTCTTGCGCTTCATGGTCACGTTCCCCTCCTTGACGGCGACGTGCTCTTGACACACGACGTCAGCGGTCACTATATACCGGATACACCGGAACCCGTCGCAGGACTGTTCAAAAAAAAACAGCCGCGGCAGGTCGCGTACCGCTATAGTCGGCACGGATGGATCCGTCCGTACCGCCCACGCTCTACTCGGTCGACCTCGCAAACTGCGAAGATCTCACCAGGCTCGGGCCTCAGGAAGTCACCGCGGCGTTTGGCGCGGCTCTTCGCCGGGCGGGCGCCACGATTATCCACGAGTTCTCCCATACGTTTCCCGGAACCGGCCTCACCTGCGTCTTCATTCTCACCGAGTCGCACGCGGTCCTGCACACGTGGCCGGAAACGGGGACGGTCAACATCGATATTTTTTCCTGCTCCACGAGACTCAAGAGTCTCGAAGCGATCGATGAACTGAGCCACGCCTTCGGCGCGCAACAGGTCACCGTGCAGGAGATCCCTCGTGCCGACGGACACGGCCCACGGGCCGATCGACGCCGGTAGGTTCGTGGTGCGAGCGGTGGCGATGAGCCTCGGCTTCATCGTCGTGGCCCGCCTGCCGTGGACCGAAGCGCACATCATCCTGCCCGCGACACGCCTGCAGGGAGCAGCCGCCACGGCCCTCTTCGGCACGCCGGCCGCGCCCGTCGAGATCACGCTGGCGTGCAGCGGAACCGACGCGATGGCCCTGTGCCTGGGGGCGATTCTCGCGTATCCCGTCGCGTGGCGGACTCGCCTCCTCGGCGCGGCGGTCGGCGCGGCCCTGACCCTCGGCCTCAACACGCTGCGCATCGGCACCTTGGGACAAGTGGCCGCGTCGCCCGCGTGGTTCAACACACTCCACGTCTACCTGTGGCCTGCCGTGCTCACCGTGGCGATCGCGGGTTATGTGTTTGGCTGGATGCGACTCGCGGACCGGCGCCACGCGGCGCCGGACGAGCGCAACGAGATTCGCCGGGCGCCGGAGTCCGTGCGCCCGCCTTCGACGGTGGCTCCGGCGCGGCTCGCCCCGCAACCATCGCGACGATTCATCGTGCTCACGATCGCATTCCTGCTTCTCTTTGCCGCCGCCTCGCCGTTCTACCTCGAAAGTCCGGGCATCCTCGCGCTGGCCGGCTCCATCGCCCGCGCGGCCGCGCTCATCCTCGGTGTGGCCGGCCTCACCGCGCACGCCGCCGGCAACGTGCTCTGGACCGCCCGCGGCGGCTTCGTGGTCACACAGGAATGCATCTCGACGCCGCTGATTCCCGTATATCTGGCGGCCATCTGTACGTATGCCACGACGTGGCGGAGGTTGCTTCTGGGCGTCCTTGCCACGCTGCCGCTCTTCATCGCCTTGGGGATTGCGCGGCTCCTGGTTCTCGCTCTGCCTGAAGCCGTGGCATCGCCGACCTTCTTCGTGCACGCGTTCTATCAACTGCTCGTGGCGGCTGTCGTCGTGTTCGTCGCCGCCCTGTGGCGGTACGGCCGCAGAGCGGCGCCGGCGCGCGCGCTGGCTGGCGTCCTCGCGGGCGTGCTGTTTGTTCGTCTCTTCGGCCCCTTATACACGCGCGCGTTCGTTCACCTGGGCGTCGTTCCGACCAGCGATCCGCAGGGCGCGCTCGCACTGCTTCCCGAATTCCAGGTCGGCCTCTATCTCGCGCTGTGGGTCGCCGCGTTTGTCGCCGCTGGCTGGAGGAGCTTCGTTGCCGGACTCGCGATCCTCTGGCTCACGCAGACCGCGGGCCTGTTCGCGCTACAAGTCCTGGGCAGCCACACCGGCCTGACGGCGCACGTGCGCGATGTGCGCGGCTGGGCGATCGTCGCCCCCGTCCTGATTTTCGCTGCGGTGATCCATGCTACCCGGGCGCGTCGCTGAAGTCATCGCCGTCTCGGCATTGGCCGTCGTCGTCACGCTGGTGATTGCCACCCCTGTCATTCGCGCACCGTCCGAGCGGCTGTTCGGGATGGAGATCGTGGGACGCCATCACGACCCCTTCACCGCGATGCGGCAGTTCGAGCGCCCGGT
>JANNHC010000366.1:0-6274 GCA_031404215.1 Acidobacteriota bacterium | reverse complement strand
AGCGCCACCGTCAGCGTGTTGCCGATGTAGCGCACCACGGTCGGCTCGATCTTCTGGCGTTCGAGGGCGCGCGTGATCAGGTTGCCGGCGATGCCGATCAGCCAGCGAACGCGTTCGCCCAGACGCCCATTCATCAGCACTATGAACGTAGTGATGCGATGCACCAGCCGGGCCCCGCGGGGGTGCTCGCGCCGCGGCTGCATAATCTGGGTGCGCACACCTTCAAAGTGACGACGAAGTCAACGCGTGCGCAGTTGTTCGTCAACCAGGGGCTCAACCTCGCCTATGGCTTCAATCATGCCGAGGCCGGTCGGGCGTTTGCCGAAGCGGCGCGGCTCGATCCGGGTTGCGCTATGGCCTATTGGGGGCAGGCGCTGGTGCTCGGACCCAACATCAACGCCGTGATGGCGCCCGAGGACGAGCCGAAGGCGCTGGCGCTCGTCCAGAAAGCGGCGTCGCTCGCGCGCGGCGCGACGGCGAGGGAACGCGACTACATCGACGCGCTGGCGACGCGCTATACGGGTAAGCCAGAGGGTCGCCAGGCGGGCGATCGCTCCTTTGCCGAGGCAATGCGCGCGCTGACGAAGAAGTATCCGCGCGACCTCGATGCGGCCACGATCTTCGCCGAAGCCTTGATGGACCTGCGGCCGTGGAACTACTGGACGCGCGACGGGCTGCCGTACGAGGGCACCCCAGAAGCCGTCGCGGCGCTCGAGCGCGTATTCGCCTCGAATCCGAAACATCCAGGCGCCCTGCACTACTGGATTCACCTGTGGGAACCGACGACGACGCCGGAGCGCGCCGAGCGCGAGGCCGACCGGCTGCTGCCACTGATGCCGGGGGCGGGACACATCGTTCACATGCCCGCGCACATCTACCTGCGCGTCGGACGCTACGCGGATGTCGTGACCTCGAACCAGAAGGCGGTTGCGGCCGACGAGGACTACATCGCCCAGTGCCGCGCTCAGGGTATGTATCCACTCGGCTACTATCCCCACAACATACATTTCGTCTGGCTCGGCGCGACCATGTCCGGACAGAGCCGGCTCGCCATCGAGTCGGCGCGCAAGGTCGCATCGTCGGTGGCGTCGGCGACGCCCGAGCAGCAGCCGTTCGTTCAGGGCTTTCTCGCCGTGCCCTACTTCGCGATGGTGCGGTTCGGCAAGTGGGACGAGATTCTCGCCGAGCCGACGCCGGTCCACGAGACGCTCTTCACCCGGGCGATGTGGCACTTCGCGCGCGGGTCGGCGCTCGCGGCGCAAGGCCGGTTCGACCAGGCCGTCGCGGACCGCGCGGCGCTGCAGGCGATCGCCGCCGACGCCGGGCTCGCGAAGATGCCGCAGTTTTCCCTCAATCCGCCCGATAAGATTGTCGCGGTCGCCGTCGAGGTGCTGGATGGCGACATCGCGGTGCGGCAGAAGCAGTTCGATCGCGCGATCGCGCATTTCGATCGCGCCGTCCGGCTCGAAGACGGGCTGACCTACACCGAGCCGCCGGATTGGCACGCGCCAGTTCGGCACTCGCTCGGGGCGGCGCTTCTCGCCGCCGGCCGGCCCGCGGAGGCCGAGACCGTCTACTGGGAAGATCTCCGGCGCAATCGCGAGAACGGGTGGGCGCTCTTCGGCGTACATCAGGCTCTCGTGGCGCAAGGCAAGAGCGACGAGGCCGCCCTGGTGGGGCAGAGGCTGAAGACGGCGTGGGCGCGCGCCGACGTAACCCTGACCTCCTCGCGCTTCTGAGAAGGATTCCGGACCTCGCGCGATGCCCGAGACTCGTGACCGCCTGACAACATGGATACGCCGCGGGCCGGGATTGCTCCTGGCTGCCGGCGTTGCGGTGATTGCAGGCGCGGCCTGGCCGGCTGCTCAGGTCGCGCCCTACGACCTCCTACTCCGCAACGGGCGCATCGTCGACGGGACCGGCAGCCCTTGGTACCGTGCCGACCTTGGCATCCGCGGCGACACCATTGCGCGCATCGCGCCGTCCATCGATGAGCCCGCGAAGAGGACGATCGATGTCGCCGGCCAGGTGCTGGCGCCAGGATTCATCGACATCCACACCCACGCTGCGCGCGGCATCTTTCAGATCCCGACCGCCGACAACTACGTCCGGCAGGGCGTGACGACGCTCATCGAGGGGCCGGATGGGGCTTCGCCCGTGCCGCTCGGCCCGTTCCTGACGAAACTCGAGGCGCTGCAAACATCGGTCAATATCGGCGCGTTCATCGGACAGGGGACCATCCGCTCGCGCGTCATCGGCGAAGTCAATCGCCAGGCGACGACCGACGAGTTGCAGCAGATGCGCGTGCTCGTCGAGCAGGGGATGACGGACGGCGCGTTCGGGCTGAGCACCGGACTCTTCTATGTTCCGGGGACGTTCACGCCCACCGGCGAAGTGGTCGAGCTCGCGAAGGTGGCAGGTCGCTTCGGCGGCATCCACATTTCGCACATGCGTGACGAAACCGTCGCTGTGCTCGACAGCGTGAACGAGACGATCGCTATCGGCGAGCGCGGCGGCTTGCCCACGCAGGTGACGCATCACAAGATCATCGGCCGCCCGAATTGGGGGAAGAGCGTTGAGACGCTGCGGGCCGTGGACGAGGCGAGGGCACGCGGCGTCGACGTCACGACCGACGCGTATCCCTACACCGCGTCGAGCACCAGCATCCAGGGGGCGCTCTTTCCCGCGTGGGCGCAGGAGGGCGGCCGCAAACAGGTGCTGGCACGGCTCGCCGACCCGGCAGTCCGTCCCAAGGTCAAGGCCGACATCGTTCGCGTGATCATGAACGAGCGCGGCGGGGGCGATCCCCGCAACATCGTCGTCGCCTCGTGCGAGTGGGACGCGACGCTGGCTGGCAAGAACCTGACCGACGTCACCAAGATCCGTGGCCTGCAGCCAACCGTTGACGAGGCCGCAGAAGCTGCGATATGGCTCGTGCAGAGCGGCGGTTGTCATGGCATCTTCCACGCCATCGGCGAGGAAGATCTCGAGCGGATTCTCCGCCACCCCGCGACGATGATCGGATCGGACGGCGAGATCCCGACGTTCGGCAAGGCGAGCCCGCATCCGCGCAGCTACGGCACGTTCGTCCGCGTGCTCGGCGTCTACGCGCGCGACCGTCGCACCATCACGCTCCCGGACGCCGTGCGCAAGATGACGTCCTTTCCCGCCGGGCGGCTGGGGCTCTTCGATCGCGGGCTCGTACGACCCGGGATGAAAGCCGATCTCGTCGTCTTCGATCCGGAGCGCGTCAAGGACCTGGCGACGTTCGAGCAGCCGCACCAGTACGCGGAAGGGATCTCGCACGTCTTGACGAACGGTCAGCTCGTGTTCGAGAAGGGGGCCATGACTGCGGCGCGGCCGGGCGCCGTCCTCTACGGTCCCGGCCGGACGAGGGAACGGCGCTGATGTCGATTCTCCTCCGCCGCCACTGCCGCGAGCCGATTCACGAGAGCGACGACACCTGTCCACACTGCGGCGGGGAACAGCCCGAGTCGCCGGGACAACCGCCTCAGCCGAATCTCGAGCTGCTGCCGATCTTTCGCACCCCCGATGCGGGGCTCATCGCGCTCGCCAAGTCGCTGCTCGAGGGCGAAGGCATCGAGTACATGGCCCGCGGGGATGGCCTGCAGGACTTGCTGGGGTGGGGGCGCATCGCTGGATTCAACCCGGCCGTCGGACCGGTCGAGTTCGTCGTGCGCAGTGACG
Source organism: Acidobacteriota bacterium (assembly GCA_031404215.1). Classification (GTDB taxonomy): domain Bacteria; phylum Acidobacteriota; class Vicinamibacteria; order Vicinamibacterales; family 2-12-FULL-66-21; genus JALZOC01. Next base: position 2,566 of record JANNHC010000366.1, on the reverse strand, counting down.
ACGCGCCGCGGGCGCGGGCGCTGCTGCGGGATCTGGCGCGCCGAGGACAAGGACAATCAGGAGAACCCTTCATGATGTTGAGATCGACGAGGCCGGCAGTCGTCGCGCGGTGGTTGGGGGCAGGAGCGTGTGTGGCCGCGGCTGGCTCTCTGGGGGACGGTCGCGCTCGGCGGCGCTCCAGGGATCGCGCAGACCGGATCGGGAATGGGTGTCGAGTACGTGGTGGTGGCGACATCCAAGAGACGATAGGAAACATTAGCGGGGGGAAGTCAACATAACGCCCGTTCCCAGCGGCGGCCCGCTCGTCGGCGCGCCGGAGGTGTGTCTCGTGGCGCCGGGCGATACGCCACCCGAGACCCGTCGCGCGAGACCCGTCGCGCTGACAAGCTTCGGTTTCTGTTGTTGACAAGCTTCGGTTTCTTGACAGTCCGGTCATCGGCGGACACAATCCGAGGTCGCTACGCGACGGGTCCTCGGTAATGATCACCGTCCGGCTGAAGCCAGACACTATGAGCAGGTTGACTCCATGCGAACGAATGTATCCGCGATTCTGACCGTCACGATTTTGAGCTGGCTCACGCTGCCGCTGTCGGCGCAGCAGCCGACCGCACCGCAAGGCGCCGCCCAGGCGCCCACGGCCGCCGCGCCCCAGACGCCCTCCCGCCCGAGCCCGAAGGAAACGGAAGTGTGGGAGCCGGTGCCCCCGCTCGTCACGCCAGGCGCCGCCGGCACCGCCGCACCCTCGGACGCCGTCATCCTGTTCGATGGCGCCAATCTCGATCAATGGGTCTCGACGAAGGACAAGTCGCCGGCCGGGTGGACCGTCGCGGACGGCGTCATCACGGTGAAGAAATCGGCGGGGAACATCGAAACGAAACGCAGCTTCAAGAATTACCAGCTGCACCTGGAGTGGCAGATTCCACCGGGGATCACCGGGAACGACCAGGCGCGCGGCAACAGCGGTTTGTTCCTCGCGTCAACGGGCAATGGTGACGGCGGCTACGAACTGCAGATCCTCGATTCGTACAACAACAAGACATACGTCAACGGTCAGGCCGGCAGCATTTACAAGCAGGGCATCCCGCTCGCCAATGCGATGCGGAAGCCGGGCGAATGGCAGACGTACGACGTCGTCTGGACTACGCCGACGTTCAATGCCGACGGCACGATGAAAACGCCGGCGTATGTCACGGCGTTGCACAACGGGGTCCTCGTTCAGAATCACTTCGAGCTGAAGGGGGAAACCGCCTATATCGGCAAGCCGGAATACAGGAAGTACGATTCGGCCCCGATCAAGCTGCAGGCGCACGGCGATCCCAGCCCGGCCATCAGCTTCCGCAACATCTGGATTCGGGAGCTGAAGTAAGCGTCAACCCGCTTTTTCGATGTGGACCAGGTAGGCTTCGACCATCAGCAGGTTGCGCTCGCCGGACTGTCGAAGTACGCTCAGCAGGCGGTCCATCTTCACGACTTCCTCGAGCTGTTCGTCGATGAACCACTGCAGGAAGCTGGCGCCGAGATAGTCCTTTTCCTTCACCGCGATGTCCATCAGCGCGGTGATCTGGCGCGTGACCCCCTGCTCCCAGTCGAGCGCGGCCTGGACGGCTTCTTCCGCGGAGGCGAACGTGGCTTTGGGCGCGGGAATCGCCGGGATCCGCAGCTCACCCTTCGTGTCGAGGAGGTACTGCACGAATTTCATCGCGTGCTGCTTCTCTTCCTCGGCCTGTTCGAAGAACAGCTTCGCGAGCAGCTTCAAATGGAGCTGGCTGAAATGGGCGGCGATGCTGACGTACTGCAGGCTCGCTCCGAACTCGTGGCCGACCTGCTGATTGATTGCGCTCGCTAACTCACGGCTAATTAACACGGACATGCTCCTCTGACGTAATCGATCGCCTGATTCCCTGGGGTGACGCGCCGGGACTTGGCGCTGGTTTCACGGTTGCATGGGTCATCGTCTGTTTGTCCTGCGTGATGGTGTCGACACCCGACGACTCCACGAGTGTCATTACCATCATACGCCGCGTGGCCGCCGCGGGTCTGACGCCACTTCGGGAAACGATGCTTGCCGGGCCAGGCGTCCGCGTAGATCAAATCGAACTGCTCCGGCGCAGCGGAGATCGATCAATTAGGTCGCAGGCGAGCGTTTCGATTTATGTACTTTGTGTTGCTTGACTCCTCCTGATTTGTCGTAGGTCGTCCATTCGCCAGCCCTTTTTCCATCCTCGTATAAACCCTCATCCCAGAGTTGCCCATTTTCGTAGTATCTACGCCAGCGGCCAACCTGTATTCCGTTCTTGAAGGCTCCTGCCTGAAGCGGTTGGCCATTTTCTCGCCACCATTCCCATTCTCCATCCAAAGCTCCGGCTATGTACTTGCCGGCGGCCTTTTTTGCCTTGTTCCGGTAGAAGAACTTCCACTTGCCGTGGCGCTTACCATTCTTGAACCTTCCTTCGCCTGAGACTGTACCGTCGGCAAAGTGTTCCTTGTGTAGGCCGTCGAGAGGATGTTTGGACTCTTGCTTCATCTTGAACCGACCAGCCTAGATGCGCTGGAAGTTTTTCTCGAT
>JANNHC010000365.1:0-5231 GCA_031404215.1 Acidobacteriota bacterium | reverse complement strand
GACCGTGTCGCCGCTCTTGACCTGCGCACGCGCAACGTCGTGGGTGGCGATGGCAAGTGGCTCGATGAGTGCGGCGTGGTCGTCACTGAGCGAGTCCGGGACCCTCAGAAGCCGCGCGGTTGGCACCGCCCAGTACTCCTGCATTCCCCCCGGCGCATCGACGCCCAGCACCTTCAGGTGGTAGCACAGATAGCTCGCGCCCATCCGGCACGCACGGCAGATCCCGCAGAAGATCAGGGGCTCGACGACGACCCGGTCGCCCTCGCTGAAACCGCCGCCCGCCGGCGCCGCCAGGACTTCCGCGAAGACCTCGTGGCCGATGATGCCGCCCCTGGGGACGCGATGATCGAGATGCCCCTGGTAAATGTGCAGGTCAGTACCGCAGATGCCCACGCGCCGCACGCGCAGCAGCGCCTCCCCGGGTCCCGGAACCGGAACCGGAGCGGAGCCGGTCTGAAAGATCCGGTCCCCGCGATAATACGACGCTCGCATTCTCGAAACTCCTCCCGCCGGCACAAGGATTTTCTGGAAGTGTCTGACCTTACGTCGTGACACGAGCCATGACTGCAGCGCGGCGACATCCCGCTGGTGAGTTCACCTGGTCTAGCCACGGGGAGTCGCCCCCAGTTTACAGTCGATTCGTGCTCTCGTTGACGCTGGCGATGACCGGTACCCTGCGGGATCCCCGTGAATCCCTTTCTTGCGCGGCGCATGGCTGTCTCGAATGTGTCGGATCACCGGCCGTCCCGCGGACGGCCGGCGAGTTCTAGTTCTGGCCGCCCGCGCGATCGCCCTTGTCGCCATTGACCGTGATGAGCGGCTTCAGTTTGAGGAAGCTCTTCTCGCCGATGCCCTTGACGTTCATGAGCTCCTCGATCTTCTTGAAGCCGCCGTTCTTCTGGCGGTAGTCCACGATGCGCTGCGCGGCGCTGGCGCCGACGCCCGGCAGTGTCTGCAATTGCGTGGCTGATGCCGAGTTGAGGTTGACGGGGTTGGCGGCGGTCGCGCGCGCCTTCGCGCTGCTTCCGCTTTTCGCCTGGGCCCAGGCGGCCGGTGAACCGGCGACGAGAGTCGCCACGACCAACACGAGCGCGAACATGAATCGACGCATGCTGTCCTCCATACGATGAATGGTGAGCGGCCCGCGGCGCCGGTCTTGTCAAAGTGAGAGGTCGGGCCACTTTTGTTTGAGATCCCGCGCCGGGGCCGTCCTCGACTAGAGCAAGCCGATTGCCGCGCATGCCGCATCACGTGCTGCTTGCGGAAGGCGCTGAGGACAAAGGGTCTTGGCGGGAATGGGAGGGGCGGAATGGCTTGGAGACGCGAACCTAGGGCTGTCCCGCGTCAACCGCAGGAACCACGCAAACCGTTCAACACGCGAGACGCACCGCTTTACGGAGGCAACGCCTGCTGCCGAGTGGAACGCAGAGTTACCTCGGAGAGGCGCGGAATTGCGTCACCCCGAGGCGGAAGGATTTGCAAACGGAGTATCGGGCACCTCGTTACGGCTGTCCCGGCAGGGCTGGACGGTTCAATTCGAGGTCGATCGTGATGCTGACTTCGTCGCCCACGACGGGCAGCGACTCGATGAGATTGTTCCAGAGCATCCCGAACTCTTTGCGGCTAATCTTCGTGGTGGCTGTCGCGCCTGTCAGCACGCCGCGCGGCGACTTGACGGTGGGCGCCGGGCCCTCGACGTCGAGCGCCACTTCACGCGAGTTTCCCCGAATGCTGAGGTCGCCAATGAGCTTGAAATGACCTCCCGTTCCCGGCTCCACGCGCTTCGACTTGAACGTCAGGGCCGGGTGATTCGCGGCGTCGAAGAACCCGTCCCCGCGCAGATCGGCATCCCGGCGCTCGTTCTGTGTATTGACGCCTTTCACGTCGACCGAGACCTCGGCCTTGACGGAGCTGATGTTCTTGCCGTCGTACTCGATGATGCCGGATATCGGCCCCAGTTTGCCGCGCACGGTCGAGACGACATTGTGCCGGACGCTGAATCCAGCCGACGAATGATTCGGATCGATCTGCCACTGGTTCGCTCCGAGCGGCGCCTGGGCGGGGCGAGGGCCCGCGCTCGGCGCCGGGGCCGGCTGCCCCTGCGCAAGGACGGAGGCGATGGCAAACGACAAATACAGGGCGACAACTGATACACGCCTCATCTTGAGACCTCCGGAGCATTCATTGAACGGATAGGTGGACGATCGGTCTTGCGGCGTGTACTCACGCCAGCCCATCGCTCAGCGCGTTCGCACGCCGTTGACCAGTCGCTCGGCGTGGCGCAGGGATGGCCGCCGGATGATCCGCCGTCTGAGAGTGCGAATGGTCCCGCCGAATCTCCCAACCTGCCATGGAACACGATACTCGCGACCTGTCGATGCCCAGTGTGAAAAGACTGTGGCACTCGCCGATGCGCCCCGGCGTGCGGGTCAGCCGCAACCACCAAAGATCCCGGCGCAGTGGACTGCTAGAATTTTGCCACCAGGGCCACGGACGTCAGCCGGTCGCTCTTCTCGAACTCAGCGACCGGAGCGTTGTTGAACTTCAGATCATGCGAGAGCTTCAGCGAGAAGACCCGCGACATCACGGCCGTTAGCGCGAAGGCGTTCGAGAACCGCCACGCGTCCCCATCGTCGAGTGCGGCGGTCGCGATGGCGGCGTTGGTGAGGTCAGCGGTCTTCGACAGCTGAAACTTGTAGGCGCCGCCGAAGTTGGCGAGCGGAAACGACTGATCGTCTCCGGTGACGCGAGACTCCTTGGAGTATCCAAGACCGGCGTCCGCTCGCAGGGTGTGGACCGGTCCGGTGAGCAGCTTGTAACCAAGGCCCGCGTCAAACGTGGATCGACGTTCGATGCCGGCAAATCGATCGACGAGATACCCGAATCGTCCGAAGGCTTCGAGCCGTGTCGTGAGCGCGCGCGATTCGCGGAGGTCGGCGATGAAGGACTTCGCCATTTCTACGTCGGCGTTCTCGGTTCGCACGAACGCCGTCCGTGCTTCCGTCGTCCAGAGGCCGGGGCGGTAGACGAGCGAGCCGCCGAAGCCGAGGGTCTGGGTGTCGGTGTTGCCGCCGGTTGAGACGAGGGAGAGCTCGGCTTTCCGCTCCCAGCGGGGGGCGGGCGGATTGGCCGGGGGCGGGGTCTGGGCCGCCGCGAGACCGGGGAGCGTGAGAACGGCGATGAGTATCAGGGTTAAGCGCATCGAGTCTCCTTCTGCAGCGCGCCTGTGCCAGAATTGTACCGGGCTACCTCTGCTGTACGGACGGCTCCATGACCGCCGGGGACGCTCGTTGCCCTGAGACCCCCATCCTCGGGCCCATCCCCACCACGATTCGTGTGTAGGTCCGCTCTGACTTCGTGGCGACAATTGGACCTGACCTGCCGACTCTTCGGACCAAGCTGTTCGGCTCAGTTTTAATGCCACGTGTCGCGGTGCAAGCCACGAAACCAGTCAGTATGAGCAGAAGGAGAGAAAGGCGCATCTTTACCTCGCGACCGCAAAGCGCTCGTGTGTCGCGCTTACGAAGACGGCAGAACGACACGGCGCAGGACACCCTCCCATCCCGCCACGACGAGACGTTGTCCGTCTGGAGCGAACGCCAACGCGCAGGCGATGTCTCGACATCCAAAGTCCGTCAACTTCCACCGCTGAATTTCACGAAGATCCGGCAACGACCAGAGTCGGAGCACCGGGCAGGATGGGATCCTGAAAACCGGATCATCAACGCCATGCTGTCGACAGACACGCGAGTGTATGGAAGTATTCATGGAAGAATGGCTGATTGCCGGGGGCTCCGCGCGTAAGCCTCCGCGCGGTCTAGCTGGGGGTGACCGTGCCTGAACTGTGCGCCTATGGACCCTGCAAATGCGTCGTCGGTGCGACCGAGATATTCTGTGGGGAGGTTTGCGCCATGCTCGGCGCATCACTCGTCAGGAACGTGGGGGTTTCCACTGCGGTCCCGCTCAAATCGGACGAAGAGGTCGTGCCCAGGTGCGCGTGTGGACACGAGGGGTGTGGTGACAGTCTCGTGAGCCGCGAGATTCACTGAGCCCTACGCCGTGGTCGCCGCCCCAGCTGTTCGGTACCACGCGATCGTGCGCGCGAGGCCTTCTTCGAACGACACGACAGGCGCATAGCCGAGCAGCGCCTGCGCCTTGCGGATGTCGGCCTGCGAGTCGCGCACATCACCCTGCCGGGACTCCGCGTAGACCGGTTCGAGACTGCCGCCCACCACGTCGCGCATGGCGTAAAACAACTGGTTGAGCGAGATGCGCCCGCCGGTGGCGACATTAATCACCTCACCACTCGCCTTCGGCGCTTCGCAGGCGCGCAGGACACCGTCCACCACGTTGGCGATGTAGGTGAAGTCGCGCGTCTGTTCGCCGTTGCCGTAGATCTTCGGCGGCCGATTTTCGATGAGCGCGGTCGCGAACACGGAAATGACACCCGAGTACGGTGACGTCGGATCCTGGCGCGGCCCGAACACGTTGAAGTACCGGATGCTCACGGTCTCGAGACCGTAGAGCCGGGTGAACATCTGCAGATACTGTTCGCCCACGACCTTCTGCAGGGCGTACGGAGACAGCGGGTTGGTGGGCATCCCTTCGTGCTTCGGCAACGTGGGCGTGTCGCCGTAGGCCGACGATGAGGCTGCGAACACCAGCCTTTTCACGCCTGCATCGCGAGCGGCGACGAGGACGTTCAACGTGCCATCCACGTTGGCCCGATTCGACGTAATGGGATCCGTTACCGAGCGCGGCACCGAAGGAATTGCCGCCTGGTGGAGGACGTAGTCACACCCGATTGCGACTTTCTTCGCGACATCGGGGTCCGCAAGATCCCCCTCGACGAACTCGACGCCAGGAATGTGATCCAGGTTCGCGCGTTTCCCGGTGATCAGCGAGTCGGCCACGCGCACCCGATGCCCGCGACGGACCAATTCCTCCGCGAGATGGGAACCGATGAACCCGGCGCCGCCGGTCACGAGGTAATGAGCCATACCAACAGCTTAGCAATAAGCGTGCTGTGCCTCGGCTAATTCGGAAATCCTGCTCTGGGAAGGCCTGGAACGAGCTTCAGGGCATTCTTGTAGTAGAGCTTCTTCAGCACAGGATCCGGCAGATCGATGCCGTAGAGCTTCCAGAACGCGTGGTAATCGCGGTAATAGTCGAAGTAGTCGTCTGCCGTCTCGAACACCCGCCAGTAATACGGATACTCGTCGGGCTGAAAG
>JANNHC010000364.1:0-7124 GCA_031404215.1 Acidobacteriota bacterium | reverse complement strand
CGAACTGCGCGAGGGATCGTAGCTGAGGCTGTCCGAGTCCGGCCGCTGGAAGCTGTGCACGTTGCTGCGCTGCAGGGCGGCGATCGCCGCCGCCTCGCCGTTTACGCTGCTGCCCGCCAGGAATCCCTTGAACGCGTACTGTTTGCTCAGGCGCCAGTCCACGTCCAGGCCACCCGTGTACGCCTGGCCCGGAAGAAACCGCGTGGCGGCATCCAGGTTTCGGTTCGTCGCGGTCGCCATGAACCCGAGTGACGACTGGTTCGTGAACTCGCGGCGTGCGCGCAACACGGAGTAGCTGGCGAGCGGCTCCACAGTTTGCCTGGTACGCACCGTCCCGTTTGCGATGACGGCGCCTTCGTCGGACGTCACGGCATTCAGCGCACCGACCGAGAACGCCCCGATACGTCCCGTCACCTTCGCGGCGCCGAGGATCGTCGTCTGATTGGGCGCCGACGAGTAGCCGCCGGACGGTACGTCTGCCTGGCCCCGCGGCGTGCGCCCGATCCGGCGTGAGTAGAAGAGCCCGCTGCAGCTGCCGTCGTTGCAGTCGATGTCGAAGCTGAAAATGCCGGACCCCTCGACGAAGAATGGGCGCCGCTCCGAAAAGAAGGTCTCGAAGGCGGAAAGATTCACCTCCGCGGGATCGGCTTCCACCTGGCCGAAGTCCGGATTGACCGTCCCGGTCAGCGTGAGGCTCGGCCGGAGCGCGTATTTCAGGTCCACGCCAACCGATCCGTTCGGGTCCGTGGCCTTGGTCAAGGGATTGCCTGCCTCGGCCGGCCGCGTCTTCACATCCCCAAGGACGTACGGGACCACTTCAAGCCGTTTCGGCGACCGATCGAGGCGGAGCCCCGTGAGCTCGCCGAACGACGACACGTACCCGTTCGCGCTCTTCGACAGCAGCGGCCAGGTCGTCGTCTCGTTCAGCCGACCGACCTTGCGGACGATCGCCAGTCCGAAGGTCGACGCCTCGGAGGGACGGTATCGAAGCTGCGAGAAGGGAATGCGAAACTCGGCACGCCAGCCGCGCTCGCCGCGCGAGACCGCGACGTCCCATACCGCGTCCCATCCCTGGTCGTTGTTGGTGTCGTTGAACCAGTAACTGTCCTGCTTCACGCCCGCGGGGTTGACGGCGAACTCGAACGCCGAACGCCGGTCGTGAAACGAATCCACGAGCACGCTCACCCAATCAGAGGGAGACCCTTCATCGCGCCGCGTGCGGATGCCGACGATGCGCTTCGGTTCGGGGTCGAAGGCCTGGACGGCGATGTAGAGTGCGGTCGCGTCGTACGCCACGCGCGCCTCGGTCTCGTAGGTCGGTGCGGCGCCGTCGTTCGGCTCGCGCTGACGAAACCCGCCAATCGCAGGGACGGTCTGCCAGACCGCGTCGTTCAGATCCCCATCGAGGCGAATCGCCGTCGCCTCGGGAATCTGCGTCGCCGGGATGCTCGGCGCCGGGGGTGCAGCACCCAGTGCCACGGCGCCGGCAAGAAACACCGCGAGGAGCGAAGAGGTTGTACGCATTGTCCAGGAACCTGCTGACGAAACCAAACGACCGTTGGCTTAGACGGCGGAAGGCGCGGGAAGGTTGGCCCTCTGGATTCAGGGCACCGGTCGAAGGTAAGGTCGAGCGAACCTGTGTCGTCAGAGATGGGACGGAAGCTGGGACGAGTCCTGGGCCCTCGACCGCGCGGCCCGCCACGACAACGTGACCGATACGTGGCACGGGCGGCAGAGCAATCGATAGTTCTCGAGTCCGCATTCGCCGCCGCCGTCGGCGACCGGGACGACGTGATCGGCTTCCCAGCGGGGCCGCGCGGCGCGCCATGCCCGGCGTACAGCGCGATCGCCGGCCGGCGGCTTCGATCGGGTCCACTCACGGTGGGCCTTCACGACGTTGAAGCCGCAGAGCTGACAGATTCCCTTGTCGCGCTTCTTGATCTGTTGGCGGACGTACCAGGGGCTGCTGCGGATCTTCCACTCGTGGACGCAGGCGTCGCCGCAGAATGTGCGGCGCGGCGACTTCACGGACCCGCGGCACCAGCGGCAGACCGGCTCGCCGGCATCGTTGAGGTCCGGCTTTCCCCATTGATCGGCGGTCACGACACGCGCCCGGCAGATGCTCACGGGTCGCGTATCGGCGGGGACAGCGGGAGTCTTTAGCGTGGTCGCCAGGTCGGCCCGCGGAGACGATCGAGGGCGCTGGGACATGGCGCGCTCGATAGCCTGCTCACACGGCGATCATGAAGGACAGCGCGAAGCGCGCGTCCTCCTCGATCCACTGGTCGCACAGCGCGAACCCCGCGTCCATGCCCATGCGCTCGATCTGGTCGGGCTCGTACTTGTAGGAGCTCTCCGTCCAGATGTGCTCGCCGGGGAGGAATGAGACGGATGTCTCCGCGGCCGCGATCGTAGCGCGTTGCGCGACGCGGCTGACGAGATGCATCTCGATTCGCTGTTCGTCGCGGTTCCACGCGGCGCGGTGATCGAACGCCGCAAGATTGAACGTGCCGCCGAGCTCCTGGTTGATCCGAACCAGCAGATTCCTGTTGAACGCGGCGGTCACGCCGAGGGGATCGTCGTACGCGAGCTGCAGATCGTGCAGCGGCTTGACGAGATCGGCCCCGAGCAGAAGCCGATCGCCAGGCCGCAGCACCTGGCGGATCCGGCGCAGGAACGCGAGTGCGGCAGACGTGTCGAAGTTGCCGATATTCGACCCGAGCAACAGCACGACCATCGGGCCGGTGCCCGCGCGCGCTTCCGTCGCGCGGCGCAAACCTACTTCGTACGTGGACTGGTGGCCGACAACCGACACGTGTTGCAGCCGCGTCAGCCGCTGCTCGGTCTGCTCGAGCGCCTGCGACGAGATATCAATGAGGTGTACCCGGGCGGAGCCGCCCGACCGTTGCAGCGCTTCGGCAACGACGGCAAGCTTCTCCCCGCTGCCGCACCCCAGCTCGACGATCGTGGACCGGTCCCCGCCGAGCTCAGCGACGATCTCCGCGGCATGCGCCACGAGCAGCCTGTGCTCCGCGCGCGCAATGCGATACCACGGCAACCGGCAGATGGCCTCGAAGAGGCTCGACCCTAGCGCGTCGTACAGATACTTCGACTGGAGCTGCTTGGGCGCGAGCGCCAGGTCGCGCCGGACTTCGGTCGCAAACTCTGAAAGGGTGGGAGTGGTGATCATGATTGGGTGTCAGGAGTGCCAGGCGGCACTGTCAGTGTCCTACCGTTCTGAACCCCGCGTACACATACGGGTAATTCGGACGGAACCAGTTGCGGAAGCTTCGCCGCAGCAGTTCCTTCGCTGTCGCCGGGGAACCACCCTTCATCACGAAGTGTTGGCCGTCGAAGAAATCCGCCGAGTACTCCGGATACGACACCATAGGCGAGAAGCCTTGGAAAGGTGCGAAGATCGCGGACGTCCATTCCCAGCCGTTGCCGACAAGATCGTGCACGCCCCAGGCGCTGGCGCCTCCGGGATACGAACCGACAGGAACGGGATCGAAACGCTGAAAGTCGAAGTTCCCGTGCGACGCGTCCGGAGGCGCTTCACCCCAGGGATACGAACGCTCCGCGCCCGATGGTGTGCCGTAAGCCGCGCGGTGGTATTCCGCTTCCGTCGGAAGGCGTCGTTTCCTCCAGCGCGCATAGGCGCTCGCTTCGGCCTGGCTGACGTACACCGGCCAGGTCTCAGGAAACGGAATGTCTTCAAACATCCCGCGGACTCCTTCGATCCGCGCGCCCTCGGGATTACTCCCCTGCACCCAGAATGCCGGACAGGCGATTCCCTCTTTCTGCAGCCACTCCCAGTGCTCGTTCGGCCAGAAGTCGGGTGCGCGGTAGCCGCCCGCCTCGACAAACTCCATGAACTGCGCGTTCGTGACGTTGTGAAGGTCGATGTCGAACGCGGGCACCTCGACGCGATGCTCATCGAACTCGTTGTCCCAGCCAAATGTGAGGCGCTCGCGATCGGCGCCGAGCGTTGCCGTGCCCGGAGGAATTCGAACCGTGTCCCTGACGGGGTGGCTTCCGCCTCGAGGAGGAAGCTCCTGAGTCCCCTTTTTCTGCTCGTACGGGAGGCGATGCCACATGTACAGCAGCGTCTCCTGGTGCATTGCCTCGTGCTCGAGCGCCGTATAGAGCGCCTGGGCACGCTGCATGGCCGGGCGATCCTCGTGAAACTCCGCGCGCTCGAGGGCAGACACGACCGCCTCGTCTGCACGCGCGGCGAATGCCAGCACCTCGTCCCGTGACGGCCACGTCGTGCCGGCGCCGCTGCGCGGCACCGCCGTTTCCGTGCTGTCTGGATCGATTCCGCGCTCGAAGAGCTTCTCCATCCGCGCGTCGATCGGCGGTTGCCCGAGTCCCCGCCGCAACAGCGAGATGATACTGAACGCCGGCAGGTGCCCTTCGTAAAACACGATGGGATTCCGAAGCGCGATCGGCCGTGAGTAGTACGCCGACGGCTCGATGAGATCGAAAATCGCGCGCGAGCGCGCCCGGTTGCGCAGATACCACTCGACGACGACGGGGCGGTCTATTGCGAGGGAGGGCATGGTGTAAGTATAAGTCTCGCGCAGAGATCACAGAGAATCTCGCGCAGAGATCGCAGCGCACGCAGAGCCTCTCTTTTTGGTTTCTTTTGCTTGTTTTCTTAGCCGTTCTGTTCTGTATGTTTTGTTTTGTCTTTATGGTGACTTGCCGTTTCTTTAGCGACCTCTGCGATCTCTGCGCGAGACTCTCCGCGATCGCTGCGCGAGTCTGTTACAGCTCGATGGGAATATCGACGAGCCCATCCACATCCTCCGCCATGCGGTGTGCAGAATCCGGGCCACAAGGTTACAAGACTGCTAGAATCAAGGGTCTGGCGGCGTGGCGAAATTGGCAGACGCGAGAGACTTAGGATCTCTTGGCCACAAACCGTGGGGGTTCGAGTCCCTCCGCCGCCAGCCTTCGCCTCGCCGGAGCTATCGCTGAGGCGAGGGTTCGGCTAGGCAAGCCGAGTCCGCGAAAGCGAAGGCGGGCTTCGGCCAAGCAGGCCGAGTCAACAATAGCGAAGGCCAACGAAGGCTGCCGCGCCGAAGCGCGATGCGCGAAGGCGGGCTTCGCTGGCCAAGCCCAACCGTTGTGTGAAACTCTCTACTGGAAATGAAGACCGAATTCATCGACGTCAGCGAGACGCAGAAAAACCTCGTCGTGGAGATTCCGAGCACGATTGTCGATGCCGAGATCGACAAGGTCGCGCGCGACTACAGCAAAGCGGCCCGTGTGCCGGGGTTTCGCCCCGGGAAGGTGCCCGCCAAGGTGGTGCGGCAGCGGTTTCGCGATCAGATCCTGCACGACGTGGCGCACGGCCTGATTCCGCGCGCGGTGGACGAGGCGCTGCGCGAGCGTGGTGTCGAGCCGGTGGACACGCCGGACATCCGTGACGTGGTCGTCGAAGAGGGGCAGCCGCTGAAGTTCACGGCGACCTTTGAAACCGTTCCGCCGATTGAGCCTGGCGATTACGCGAGCATCACGCTGCAGCAGAAGAGCACGGCGGTGACCGACACCGCGGTGGAGGAGGCGCTCTCGAACCTGCGCGAGCGGGCGGCGCGGTACGAGCCTGTCGAGGGCCGCGGCGTCGAGATGGGCGACTCCGTGGTCATGGACCTGGTGCGCACCGCGACACCGAAACCGGCCGCCGACGAGCCGCTGGTCGTCATCGCGGGGGAACCCACGCCGCCGGCGCTCCCGGCCGAGCCGCAGACCGACAAGCACGACGGGATCACGGTTGAGATTGGCGCGGCCGCGAACCCGCCGGGATTCGACGACCACCTCGTCGGCCTCCACGAGGGGCACCAGAAGACGTTCGAGGTCCGGTATCCCGATGCGTATGCGATCGAGGAGCTCGCCGGGACGACCGTGGCCTACGCGGTCAGGGTCACAGCCATCCGCAAGCGTGTGGTGCCGGCGCTCGACGACGAGATGGCGAAGGATCTGGGAGACTTCGAGAGCCTCGACGCGCTCCGCGCGCGGGTCCGCGGGGATCTCGAGCACGAGGCGATGCACGAGGCGGAGGGCGCGGCGCGCGGCGAACTATTGAAGCAGCTGGCCGAGCGCGTGACGTTCGACGTGCCCGCGTCCCTCCTCGATCGAGAGATCGATCGCCGGATGGAGGAATTCGTGCGGCGCCTCATGGATCAGCAGATCGATCCGATGAAGGTCAACATCAACTGGGAGGAGTTCCGCGAGAAGCAGCGGGACGCGGCTTCCGAGGCGGTGCGCGGCGCGCTGGCGCTCGACGAGGTGGCGCGGCGGGAAAGGATTGCCGCGACCGAGGAGGAGATCAACGCGGAGGTCGAGCGCTACGCCGAGCGCAGCGGCCGAAGCGCGGCGGCGGTCCGCGCCAAACTCGAGAAAGAGGGTGGAATTGCACGCCTTTACTCGGGATTGCGACGCGAAAAGACCGTGGACTTCCTCCTGTTGAAGGCCACAAAGATTCAGGCCGGTTGAGCCGATACATCAGTCGGGCCGGGCTGCGGCTCACGGCTCAAGGACTTAGGGGTTTTTAGGACTTCCACCGCAGGGCGTGGTACACTGGGAACACGTTTCCCGACACCTGCCCTGTCAAACGAAGGCATCCCCAGCATCTCGACTCACGCACGAACTCCGGGGTTCCATATTTTATGGCCGAACGCATGCAGCTCATCCCGATGGTGGTCGAACAGACCAACCGCGGGGAACGCGCTTACGACATCTTCTCCCGACTGCTGAAAGACAGCATCATCTTCGTCGGCACGCCGATCGACGACAACGTGGCGAACCTCGTGATCGCCCAGATGCTGTTCCTGGAGGCGGAGGATCCGGACCGCGACATCCTGCTCTACATCAACAGCCCGGGCGGCGTCGTCACGGCCGGGATGGCCATCTACGACACGATGCAGTTCGTCAAGCCGGACGTCCAGACCACCTGCATCGGACAGGCGGCCTCGATCGCAGCCGTGCTGCTCGCGGCCGGCGCCAAGGGCAAGCGCTTCTCGCTGCCCAACTCCCGCATCCTCATCCATCAGCCCTGGGTGCAGGGCCTCGGCGGCCAGACCACGGATATCGACATTCACGCGCGAGAGCTGCTGCGG
>JANNHC010000363.1:0-6117 GCA_031404215.1 Acidobacteriota bacterium | reverse complement strand
AGCTCGGGAGAAGTGAAGTCTTCGAGTGAATACGCGTGAGCCTGCGCCGTGAAACACTTCTTCGAGCAGTCCCGTCAACAACTTACGTGCGTAAGATGCTCCTCGATGTGACGGCGTAAACGTCGGTGTTCGTCGCCGCCTTCGATCCCACCTTACACATTTCTTACACAGTTCTCAGCGTCACTTGCTCCTGTACGCAGTGGTGTTCGTCAGTACCTGTCAATCCATCTTTGCGACTGCTCAACTAGGCGAAGCTGCCGTGTGAAGACGATCTGACTTCTTAAACTTATTTAGATGCAACCGGTCCCAGGTAACGATCCATCCACGCAAGGATCTCCTGAGTCATGGGACCGCGTGGAAACATCATATGGCCCGCATCGAACACGACGTGGCGCTTCCGGTCGCCGCTCGTCCCGATTCGCTTGAACATCGGTTTCGCCACGGTCTCAAGGGGATAGACGAAGTCGTGCCGGCCCGAGAGCAGCAGGAACGGCATCGTAATGTGGCCAGCGTAATTCAGTGCGTCCGCATCAGAGAATCCTGGCACGCCGCCCATCCCCGCCGACATCAAGATCGCCGCTTTGAATCTGGTCTCGAGCGAAAGGAGCGGCACGGGCACTGAGGCGCCATAGCTCAGCCCAAAGTAAGCGATGCGCTCAGCGTCGATGTCGCCGCGCCGTGTGAGGACATCGAGCAGCCGCACCACATCCTGGCGCCAATCAAAGAGGAGCCGCCGTTGTTCGACCGATGGGGTGGCCGTCGGAATCCAACGCTCATACGAACCTTTGTAGATCGGCCAGATGACCGCGCGGCCGCTTCGTACCACGAAATCAAGAAAGTCGGGTTGGAGCGCATCGCTCGGCATCTTGCCGACAAAGGACGAGCGACCGGGAAAATACACCACCGCCTGATAAGGAGGCTTCACGCCCTTCGGCAGGAATAGGTACGCCGTGACCCGCGCGTCCTCGTAGCCTGCATCGAAGGAGATCTTTTCCTTGACCCAGTCCATCGCGGAGGTTTCGATCGACTCCACACGTGCATTCAGTGGCGCCTTTATTGGGAGGTACTGATTGCGAAATGTCTCGAATAACTGCGGAACGGGAGCCGACCTTTCTGTTCGCGGATTCGGACGGAACACAGGCCGCAAGAGTTGTTCCGGAAGAGGCGTCCCGCCGTACTTGGCACATCGGAAGCCGTTTGTCGGCGACCGGTCAGACGCCGGCGCCCTGTCGCGAACCACCAGCATGTACGGTTGATCGCTCCAGGCGCCGCCCTGAATCCATCGGTGTCCAGGTTCTGCCTCATTCCAGGACCATTCTTTGACGTTGCCGGCCATGTCGTACGTGCCATAAGGGCCGAGCCCGTGGAACATCCCGACTGAAGCGGGTCCACCATCGCGAAAATTGCTCTGGGCAATGATGGCGGGCGCCAGAGGGGAGAACATCTCGTCGGGCGAAAGCGCTGCGCGTCTCCAGTGATAAATCGTGGGCAGAACCTGACCTCGAGAGCGACAATACGCAACGGCTTCGTACCAGTTCACTCCGCTAACTGGTCGGGTCCCCGTCCCGGCCGCGTAATCGCCCGACGTCCACGTCGCAGGGCCTGGCGCGTCGGTCGTGTCGCGAAACTGTCCGACCGCTTCGGACCAGGGCACACTTCGCCCGTCGATGACGAACGGCAGTCCGTCCCAGTACTCGCCGCGGACGTAGCCACCACTCTCGAGGAAGCGTTTGTATTCCTCGTTCGTGACCTCGAATCTATCAATCATGAACGGCTCGAGAGAAATCGGATCCGTGGTGCTGAACGCATTGAGGCTCACCGGAAACGCTCCACCGGGCACGGGAACCATGCCGTGCGCCGAATCTTTCGGTGTCAAGGACAACAGCATCGTCGCCGCGAGGCGGTTGGTGGCGTTGCCGAGGAGTGTCGACGGATTCGGTGACGCCAGCCACAATGGTTCATAGCCATCCTTCTCGATGCGGAACTGAAACACCCCCAGTGGAAGGCGAACACCTTTGAGCGGCGTGCGGCCGACATGCTGCCACTGCTGTTCGCCGGACGCGTACGGCTGCAGGTACACGTCCGCGCCCTCGGGTTTCGTCGTGAGCGTGACCGCAGCTGAGAACCGTGGCCACAATGACGCGAGTACAGGATCGCCTGGCGTGAGGCGATTCACTTCGTTTGCAAGCCCAAGAGCCTCCGTGTATTCGTCGTTTGCTGCGAGTCGCATGACTTGTGGAATGGCGACGTTTCGAGCCCACTCGGCACGTCTCGCGCGCAGCGCGGTCCACGCGGCGGCGCCGATCGCAACCACCAGCAACGCGGCTGCCACTCCGACCAGCCACCGGCGTCGCATGTGAGGCGGCGCGACGGCGATGATCTTTCGGACTTCCTCAATCGTCTGCGGGCGGCGATCGGGGTCCTTTTCGAGACATCGCCGCATGAGTGTCCGTATGCTGGCCGGCGTTGACGCAACAGCTGTCCAGTCAGGCTCGCGCTCGCGCACGGCGGCGAGCGTCTCTGACACTGACTTGGCTTCGAACGCACGTTTGCCAGTCAGCAGCTCGTACAGCAGACAACCGAAGGCCCAGATGTCTGTACGTACGTCGACACGTTCGCCGCGTGCCTGCTCGGGGCTCATATATGCCGGCGAGCCCACAATCGCCCCACCGCCAGAATCCGCATGCTCAACGGCGGCCACCCCGCCGGGGCTGCGGTCGTCTGACGTTCGGATGCCTTTGGCTAATCCGAAGTCGAGAACTTTGACAGCGCCATTGGTCGTCAGCTTGATATTCGCCGGTTTGAGATCACGATGAATGATTCCCTTCTCGTGGGCCGCCGCAAGCGCCTCGGCGACCTGCGACGTAATCACGACCGCCTCGGCGACGGACAGTGGTCCCGGCTCGATTCGCTCCGCGAGCGTCGGACCGTCAATCAGTTCAAGGACCAATATTTGCGCGCCCTGCCATTCCTCGAGGCCGTAGATCGCGCCGATGTTAGGGTGGTTGAGCGATGCGAGGAGTTGCGCCTCGCGCGCGACTTGTGTCATCTGGCCTGGGTCTGCGGCGACCAGATGGGGAACGATCTTGAGCGCAACGTCTCGATTCAGTTTCGTATCGCGTGCCCGATACACTTCGCCCATCGACCCGGCGCCAAGCGGTCCAACAACTTCGTAGCCTCCGATGCGACCGCCCGCTGTCAGCGCTCTCCGATCTAGGTCGCCGGGCAAGGCGGCGTTGGCAGAGCTTGAATCCGGCCGCGGGTCGTCCAGCTCGAGGCTGGGAGCATCCGCGGCAAGCAGCGATTCCACTTCGCGCCGCAACCCGTCGTCGTCGGCAGCGGCCGCAGCAAGGAAGTCAGCGCGCTCTGTCGGAGCCTTCTCGACAGCGGCCTGAAAAAGCGCCTTGACGCGCTGCCATCGTTCGGCGTCACTCACGGCGGTCTCCGTATCCGAGCTCTTTCGTGATCCACGCCTTCGCTGTGCGCAACTCCCGCTTGACTGTCGAGGGCGAGATGTCCAGAATCCGTGCCGCCTGGTCGATGCTCAGCCCCCCAAACGCACGGAGTTCCACCAGTTTCGCAAGTCTGGGATCGAGCTTCTCGAGTCGATCGAGCGCAGCGTGGAGCGCGAGGATGGGGAGCTCGCTTGACGCAATGTCGCTGGCCTGTTCGATTGAGACCAAGTCGACGCCCCCTCCGCGTTTTGTAGCCGCGCGACGACGAGCATAGTCGACGAGGACTCGACGCATGACCTGGGCGGCCACTCCGAAGAAGTGCGCCTGATTCTGCCAATCGACTTGACGCTGATCTGCGAGCCGCAGATACGCCTCGTGAACGAGAGCGGTCGGCTGCAAGGTGTGGCCGGCGCGCTCGTTTTGCAGCTGCCGCGCGGCGATTCGGCGCAACTCGGAATAGACCAGTGGCAGTAACCGCTCGAGCGCGTTGCGATCGCCCTGGCGACAGCCATTGAGCAGCGCCGCAATATCCGAAGACGGGGTCATGGACTTCGCCCAGCCACACACAGGATAAGTCGGCGCGGATTCGCCCGCAAGAGCTGGCTCTGACCCATTCGACTGATTTTTGCGCGATCTACTGTAGGGGGACGACCGTCGAAGTCCCGGAGGAGGCAGAAATGTTACGAATCTGTTACCGCTGCGCTGTCGCGGCTCTTTGTCTCGTGACGCTGGCCACAACGGGCGCCGCCGCGGCCCGATCTCTGGCGTTTGTCACTATCGATTTCCCCGGCGCCATCCTTACTAATGCTCAAGGGATCAACGCTCAGGGAGAAATCGTCGGGGGGTACACGGACGCTGCTGGGAGGGCCCACGGTTACCTGTTGAGTGGCGGCCAATTTCAGTCGATCGATGTTCCTAATGCGCGCGCGACCACCGCCCGCGGGATCGGACCAGGAGGCGATATTGTCGGCAGCTACGTGGCGCAAGTCGAGAACACCAGCGTGCCTGCACACGGGTTCCTGCTGAACAACCGCGGAGAGTTCAGTGGCGTAGACTTTCCGGGCCACATCAACACTATCCCGCAACGAATCCTTCCAGACGGTACCATTCTCGGCTGCTACCACGACACCAACACTATGGGCACGATGCATGGCATGTCGTATTCCCGCAGGGGATGGGAGGAGACACCTGTAGGGATGTCGATGCACAACGGGGCCACGCCTAACGGAAAACTGATCGTGGGGCTCTTCACCGACATGGACAATCGCCAGAAGGGCTACTTCATCGATCGCGGGCAGTTCATCCCATTCGAGGTTCCCGGCGCCACCCAGACGGCGGGGTGGGACATCAATCAGGCAGGCGTGGCTGTAGGCGTGTACCGGGATGCGGCCGGCAGGTTCCACGGCTTCCAGTACGACGGGGAGACATTTCGCAGCGTCGACGTGCCGGGTGCGACTGCGACGCGCGTCTTCGGTACCAACGTACACGGCGACATGGTCGGCGCGTACGTCGATGCTGGTGGTCGCACGCATGGATTTCTGGCGCAATGGGTTGCCAACCCCTGACTTGGTCAACGGCCGGCCTGGGCGCGGATGGCCTGAACCGCGAGGCCGTGACCCAGCACATGGTGGTGACCGACCTGGTTGAGCTGACCGGGCGGGAATTTGAGTCCGGGGGCAGCGCGCCCTTGTCCGTATCCTGACTCCACGAAGGTCGTGAACTCGTTGAACGTGATGAAGTGCCGGACCCGATCGGATAGCTTCTCGGCCACGTAGCCGGCGTAGTCGGCGAACGCATTGGCCGTGTCGCGCGACTGCCAGCCGACGCCCTTGTCCTGCGGCGCCTGCGGCAGGTCCCAATGAAAGAGCGTGGCGAACGGCTCGATGCCGGCCGCCTTCAGCTCGTCTACCAAACCTTGCGCAGCACTCCCATGCAGTCGCCTTCTTGGCCTCGAGATACTCGTCAATTGCGGCGAACAGCTTGATCGAATGACTCTGCGTTGGCAGGTGTCTCGAAGGCGATCACCGCGCGGCCTTCTTGCTGCATGCCGGCCGTTCAACGCCTTCGGGTGCTATCCGGCGAGTCATCTGCTTCGAGATCACCAAGTGCGTACTGGATGCCGGACAGCAGGTGCTGCAGCATCTGGGGATTCGAAAAGATGTCGGGACCGTGCCCGAGGCCGCTGTAGAACACCCGACCCTTACCGTGCCGCCGGATCCAGCTCATAGGGAAGTCCATGTCCTCTTTGCGGGCCGCCAGGAGGCGGCGCGGCGGGCTTGACTTCTCGGCGTCGATCCTCAGCAGCACGTGCAGCCGGTCGCGGAGAACCGGCTCCTGCAGCTGAAAGGCCTGGTCCGCAATCTGAAACTCCTTGCCCCCGAACGCGGCGTTAATCGGACTGGTTGGGTCCTCCACGCGCATGGTCATCACTTCGCCATTCCACGGATGCCCACCGTTCTCGGTTCCACCGAGCATCCGGCCGAACTCGGGCCACTGGTCGTATTTCGGATGCTGCACGAAGGTCGCGATGGCGTCATGAATCCCGACACGCGGTTCGAGCGTCGCTCCGGCCGTCGCGCGCTGCGCCTGCTCGAACACCCGCGTTTCCGCGCTGCGTACGATTTCCTGCTGCTGCGTGCGGAGGCGGGCGCAGCCGAGCAGG
>JANNHC010000362.1:0-3423 GCA_031404215.1 Acidobacteriota bacterium | reverse complement strand
ACGATTTCAATCGGGACGGCCCGGGAGTGCGCGTGGAGCGCGACGTCCCAGTCAGCGTGGATTGTGTTCACGTCGGCATCGAGCGGGCAGGGAGACGGCAGCCTCACGTACCGAGTGGCGGAGAATGCGGATCCGCTCGCGAGGCAGGGCGGCATCACGATCGGTGAACAAAAGGTCGCGGTGGCCCAGGAGCCCGCGCCGTGCCGTTACCAGGTGACGCCGGGCAGCCGGGAACTGCCGTCCGAGGGTGGCGAGTTGACGATTGGAATTGGCGCGCATGCGGTCTGCGCGTGGACCGCGCGGAGCGAAGTCGTGTGGGCGGCGGTTTCGCCGGAAGCCGGTCGTGGCGAAGCCGCGGTCCGGGTCGTCGTCTCGGCCAACGGAGGGGTCGCGCGCGAGGTGGCCGTCCTCGTTGCCGGTGAGCCTGTTCGATTGATGCAGCGTGCGGCGCAGCCCGCGCCGATACCCCTGCCATCGCCGACGCCAGCCCCGATCCCCGCACCAAGCCCGACACCTGCGCCGACGCCCGCCCCCGCACCAGCTCCCGTGCCGACGCCGACGCCTGCGCCGGCCCCGGCTCCAGCGCCCACACCGGCGCCACCGCCATCACCGGTAAGGCAGGTTGAGCTGTCCGGCAAGGCGGGCGCCGTGTCAGGGACCTGTCCCGCCATCACGTTTCAGTTGAGAGACCGCACCGTCTATACGACCTCTACTACCCAGTTCAGGGAAATCGCGTGCACCCAGATCGTCAAAGGGTCGGAGCTGGAGATCGAAGGTTTCGAGATGTCGGATGGTCGAATCCGTGCCGACCGGATCTCGAAAGACTGATGCGCCCCCTTCGTTTCACGCTCGTCGCGTTGCTCACGTTGTCGGTCTGCCCGCTCGCTCACGCGCAGGGAACTGTCGGCGACGTTGTCGGATTCCTTGTCACGAATCAGGCGGTGCCCACGGCAGACTTCGAAAAGGACCGCGCGGCGGCTGACGCGGCGCGGGTGACTATCTCGAACGCGCTCCTCCTCGATCTGACGTCCTCGCCGCTTGCAACGGCGTCAAGCGGATTCCTCTATCGATTGAATCCGCAGCTCGGCACCGTGGAGCGCGCGACGGAAAGCTTCGGTGGCTTCTTCATTGAGCGTGCGCTGACTCCCGGCCGCGGCCGAGCGTCATTCGGCGTGTCGGCGACCAGTCTGGATTTCAACCGGCTGAACGGCCGTAACCTGCACGACGGAACACTGGTGACGGTCGCGAACCGTTTTCGTGATGAATCGGTCCCGTTCGACACGGAATCGCTGACGCTCCACATTCGCAGCAGCACGATGACCCTGTTCGGCAGCGTCGGCGTGACCGATCGCATCGAGATCGCGGCGGCGGTGCCGCTCGTCCGGCTCACGCTGGATGGCCAGCGCGTCAATGTCTACCGCGGCGCCAGACTGCTGCAGGCGTCCGGGACCGCGACCGCCAGCGGTGTAGGAGACATCGCTCTCCGTGCGAAGGCCAACCTCGTTGAAGCTCCGGGACGCGGTGTGTCGGTCGCCGGCGAGCTGCGGCTGCCGACAGGCGACGCGCTCAACCTGCTGGGCAGCGGCAAAACGTCCTTTCGGATCGTGGGAATCGGATCGTTCGAGCGGGGCCCCGTGTCTTTGCACGGCAACGCCGCGGTAGTCGGTGGCGGCATTTCCTCCGAGCTGGACTTCGGAAGCGGAGCGTCCGTGGCGGTCCATCCGCGCGTCACGGTATCGGCAGAGCTTCTGACGCGCCGCGTCTCCGAATTGCGTCAAATCGATCTGGTTGCCGCGCCGCATCCCCTGATTGCCGGAGTTGATACGCTGCGATTGTCAGCCGGGACGGGCGCGGGAACGCTCGCGAACGCGATCACCGGCATGAAGTGGAACGTCACACGCACGATGGTGATCGGCGGGCACCTGACCTGGTCGCTGACCAATCACGGCCTCACCGCTCCGGTCACACCAACCCTGGCGTTCGAATACGCGTTCTGACGGTGCAGGCAGCCCTGAAGGGCTGCGCTACACGTCAAGAGCTGCGCCACACCGATGACCGGCGCGCGAATCGTCCCCCATCGGGTAGCGCGGAGCTTCGCAGCCCTCCCCTCGGAGGTCAGCGCGCCGCGACCCGGACGATATGCCAACCTCCATCACCCTGCATCAGCTCAAAGACCCAGCTGCGCGCGGCGGTACGTTGACCGCCACCGACCTTCGGCGTCCACGCGGCCGTCCCCGTGCAGTTGGCTCGCGCGGTTCCCGCGTTGACGTCCACCTCGCAGCTCCCAAGCGACACGCGCTGCGAGGCAAGTCCGTCGAATGCACGTGCCAGCCCTCGGCTGTCCAGCGCGGGCCACACCGCCAGCACGGCTGGCACGTCAAGCTGGCTGTAGGCCGCTTCGTAACGGCTGAGAGTCGCACGGATCGCGGTTCGCTGATCGATGGGCGGCGGCACCGACTCGGCCGGGCGCGGGGCGCTTCGCGCCTCAGCAGATGCGGCGGGCGGCATTGCCGGCAGCAGAGAGGTCAAGGTGGCCGGAGCCGTAAAGCCGGGCGCAGGAGCCACTGATGGAGCGTCGCTCAGCTCCCTGCGAGGCATCGCCGTTTCCGCGGCTGGTGCGGAGTCGAGCAAGGACGATCCCGCGATCTTCGCTGGAGCGTCCATAGGCCCGCGCGCGAGTGGCGCAGGGGACGGCTTGAGGAGTGCGATGCCTGGGTCCGCAAACTCAACCTGACGTCGAAGGGTTGCTCCTGCAGCCACCGATTCCACGCGCGACGATGCCGGGTCGGCCGTGGCCGCAGGAGGCGGGGGTGCGGGCGCCGTCACGTGAGGCCGAATCGGGGCCGGGCGTTCAGCGGCTGGGAGCGCATCCACCAACTCACGCGAAGACAGTTCGAACCGCGGTCCACCATCGCCCGACACCTGTCCAAAGATCCCGGCACCGAGCAGGGCAATCCACGCAACCGAAATCTGCCGTTTCGCACGTCGCTTCAGGCGGGAATCATTCGTCGCTTTCAGCGAGGCGATCCGGCGGACCACGTCCTCGACGCCTGCGCCGGACGGGTGCATCCGGCGCGCTTCCTCAATCGCCTCCCACGCGTCGTCCAGAGCCCCGGCTTGAAGGGCAAGTTCGGCGCGCCGGGTACATCTGTCGGCCCGGCGATGGCGCATCCGCAATTCAAAGCTCTGCCACTGGGGCGTCGCCGCGTGTGGGAGGGCACCCTTCGCGTCGCTCACGGACACACTCCCGTCGTGCATGGCAACCTGTTTCCATGCAAGACCTGTGCTTTGGAGTGGCTGTTATGGCGCGGCGCTCGTGACGACGGGAACGTTACTGAAGAGGCGCTCGGTCTCTTTATTCAGCAACACCCAGAGCCCGTAAGCCCCGACGACGGTCCCGATGGGGATGTTGATCAGGCTGAT
>JANNHC010000361.1:0-47965 GCA_031404215.1 Acidobacteriota bacterium | reverse complement strand
CGCTACGTCTGGCGAGGGGAGTGGAACTACGTGCGCCTCGATCCGCAGGACCGCGTCGCGCACATCCTCCACGTCCGCATTGACCCGGATGCGCGCAGCACCGGCACGGAGGACGTCAAGCCCATTGCGGCCGCCCTCGGGCGTTAGCGGCCGCGAAAGACACCATCATGGCCGATTCTCTCTGGTACAAGGACGCCGTCATCTACCAGGCGCACGTGCGTGCGTTCCTCGACAGCAGCGACGACGGCGTCGGCGATTTCAACGGCCTGACGCAGAAGCTGGATTACCTGCAGGGGCTCGGCATCAATTGCCTCTGGCTCCTCCCGTTCTATCCGTCGCCGCTCCGGGACGATGGGTACGACATTGCGGACTACGAGAACATCCATCCGATCTACGGTACGCTGGACGATTTCGATCGCTTCGTGGACGCGGCGCACCGTCGCGACATCCGGGTCGTCACCGAGCTCGTGATCAATCACACCTCGGATCAGCACCCGTGGTTCCAGGCGGCGCGCCGCGCGCCGGCGGGATCGTCCCAGCGTGGCTTCTATGTGTGGAGCGACACGAACCAGAAATACCAGGGCGTGCGCGTCATCTTTACCGATACCGAACGATCGAACTGGCAATGGGACGACACCGCCAAGGCCTACTACTGGCATCGGTTTTTTCATCACCAGCCGGATCTGAATTTCGATAACCCGGCCGTCCTGGAGGCGATCGTCCGGGTGATGCGGTTCTGGCTCGATCGGGGCGTGGATGGTTTACGCCTCGACGCGGTGCCGTACCTGATCGAGCGCGAGGGCACGATTTGCGAGAACCTCGACGAGACCCACGCGGTGCTCAGGAACATTCGCGCCGCGCTCGACGCGCACTACCCCGATCGCATGCTGCTGGCCGAGGCGAATCAGTGGCCCGCCGACGTGCGGCCGTACTTTGGCGACGGCGATGAATGCCACATGGCGTTCCACTTCCCGCTCATGCCGCGCATGTTCATGGGCCTCCGGCAGGAAGATCGCCATCCCATCACCGAGATCCTGCGGCAGACCCCCGAAATTCCGGAGACCTGCCAGTGGGCGATGTTCCTGCGCAACCACGACGAGCTGACACTCGAGATGGTCACCGACGAGGAACGCGACTACATGTACCAGGCGTACGCCGCCGACCCGCAGATGCGGATCAACGTCGGGATCCGGCGCCGCCTGGCGCCGCTGCTCGAGAACAGCCGCCGGCGCATCGAGCTGCTGAATGCGCTGCTCTTTTCCATGCCCGGGACGCCGGTGATCTACTACGGCGACGAAATCGGGATGGGGGACAACATCTACCTGGGCGATCGCAACGGCGTCAGGACCCCGATGCAGTGGACGGGCGATCGCAACGGCGGCTTCTCGCGCGCGGACCCCGCGCGCCTGTACGCGCCGCCGATCATGGATCCGGTGTACGGCTATCAGGCGGTCAACGTCGAGGCGCAGGAGCGCGCGCCGTTTTCACTCCTCAACTGGATGAAGCGGATGATCGGGTTGCGGAAGCAGTCCGCCGTCTTCGGCCGGGGCACGATTGAGTTCCTCCCCGCCCGAAACCGGAAGGTGCTGGCGTACGTGAGGCGGGATCAGGACGACATCGTGTTGTGCGTCGCGAACCTCGCGCGTTCGGTGCAGCCGGTCGAGCTGGATCTGTCCCGCTTCAAGGGGATGACGCCGGTGGAGATGCTGGGCCTGGCGGAATTTCCCAGGATCGGCGACGTGCCGTACGTCCTCACGCTGAGCCCGTACTCGTTCTACTGGTTCCGCGTGCAGCAGGCGCCCGCCCCCGTCACCGCGCGCGTCGCGCCGGACATGGTGGCCGATGTACCTGCGCCGCCCGCGCTGCTCGTGGGCGCGGCCTGGGACACGCTTCTCGACGGCAATGTCCGCACGCTCATCGAGCGGGACCTGCTGATCCCGTTCCTGCAGCGGCAGCGCTGGTTCGGCGCAAAGGCGCGGGGACTGCGCAGTGCGCGCTTCGCCGACTGGGGATTGCTCCGCCGCGGACCGCAGCCGCTGTTTGTCTCGATCGTGGAGGCCGAGTACGAGGACGGCGGCCGCGATCGGTACTTCCTGCCGCTCACGATCTGCGCGTACGCGGACGCGAATGGGCTCGAGGAACGCTCGCCCCAGGCCATTCTTGCGAACGTGACCGGTGCGCGCAAGGGGCTGCTCTTCGACGCGTGGCTCGACGATCGATATGCGCAGACCCTGCTCGACGCGTTCGACCGTGAGGAACAGATAGCGACCAGACGCGGGACCATCCGGGCCGTCAAGACCGCCGCGTTCGCCGGCCTGCGCGGCGGCGCCGGCGCAGACCTGCCCATCCGCCGCCTGACCGCCGAGCAGAGCAACACGTCAATCGTCTACGGCGATCGGCTGATTCTGAAGCTGTTCCGCCGGGCGGAGCCCGGCATCAACCCGGACTTCGAGATCGGCCGGCAGCTGACCGAACGTGCCGGATTCAAACGGGTCCCGCCGGTCGCCGGGGCGTTCGAGTACACAGGCCTCGGCGAAGAGCCGGCCACCGTCGCCGGGTCCGGCGGACAGCCGGCCACCCTCGCAATAATGCAGCAGCTCGTGGAGAGCCAGGGTGACGGGTGGACGCACGCGCTCGGCGAAGTCGCGCGCTTCTACGAAGACCTGGAAACCGAAACCGTGCCGGCCGGTGCCAGTCCGGTGGAGTCAGCGCTCGTCGGCGATCCACCGGAACCGGTTCTACGAGCCATCGGCGCCTACCTCGCGACCGCCGCCACGCTCGGCCGCCGCACGGCGGAGATGCATCTCGCCCTGGCCTCGGATTCCAGCACGGCGGCTTTCGCGCCGGAGCCGCTCACGAACAATGACATCGAGACGCTGACGTCGGATTCGACCGCCCAGGCGGAGCAGGCCGTCCGGACCCTCGCGTCGCCCGGCCTCGACCTGCCGGCGGACGTGCGGGCGTC
Source organism: Acidobacteriota bacterium (assembly GCA_031404215.1). Classification (GTDB taxonomy): domain Bacteria; phylum Acidobacteriota; class Vicinamibacteria; order Vicinamibacterales; family 2-12-FULL-66-21; genus JALZOC01. The sequence goes on along the minus strand of JANNHC010000361.1, from coordinate 45,000 downwards.
GGCCGAACGGCTCCTGGAAGGCCGCGATTTACTGCTCGAACACCTCCGGTTCGCGTCCACACTCGAATTCTCCGCCTCGAAGATCCGCGTGCACGGCGACTATCACCTCGGGCAGGTCCTCTGGTCTGAAGGGGACTTCTTCATCCTCGACTTCGAAGGAGAACCCGCGCGCTCCCTCGCGCAGCGACGGAGGAAACAATCACCGCTCAAGGACGTGGCCGGCATGGTGAGGTCGTTCGGTTACGCGGCATACGCCGGACTCTTTCACCACACGATGTCGCGCCGCGCCGACTTCGATCGTTTCGAGCCGTGGGCACGCACGTGGCAGGCCACCATCTCGTCAGCGTTCCTGCGTGAATACTTCGCGACCGCCGCCGGCGCGTCTTTCATTCCCGCGGCCGGTTCCTCGCGCGACGCGCTGCTGCGACTGTTCGTGCTCGACAAGGCGCTGTACGAGCTGAACTACGAGCTCAACAATCGCCCTGACTGGGTCCGCATCCCGCTGCGCGGCATCCTCGACCTGTTGGGCACAACCGAACACTGACAACCGAACACTGAAACCCGTTCCACATGCCTTACATCCCGGCCAGCACATACCGGCTGCAGGTCCATCACGCCTTTCCGCTGAGGGCGGCGCGTGATGTGGTGCCGTACCTCGCACGGCTCGGAGTGGACGCGTGTTACACGTCGCCGTACTTCACCGCGGCGCCCGGGAGCACGCACGGCTACGACGTGTGCAATCACAACGAAATCAGCGCCGAGCTTGGCGGCGCTGACGCGCACGCGGAGTTCTGCGCCGCGCTCGACGCCCACGGCATGCACCACATCGTGGACTTCGTCCCGAATCACATGGGCATCGGGACGGGAACCAACGCGTGGTGGAACGACGTGCTGGAGAACGGCCCCAGTTCCGCGGCCGCGGCGTTCTTTGACATCGACTGGAGTCCCGCCAAGGCGGAACTCCAGGCCAAGCTGCTCCTGCCCATCCTCGGGGATCAGTACGGCCGTGTGCTCGAGCGCGGCGAGCTGCAGCTGGCCTTCACCGGCAGCACGCTCGCCGTGCGGTACTTCGACCAGGAGCTGCCGATCAATCCGCGCCAGGCGGCGCGGGTGTTCAACACGGTCACCGAATCGCTGACGTCGCTGCTCGGCGCCGACAGCGCTCCGCTCAATGAATTCTTGAGCATCATCAGCTCGCTGCAGAACCTGCCGGCCTCTACCGAGACGCACCCCCACCGCATGGCGGAACGCCAGCGCGAGCAGGAAGTCGCCCGTTCGCGGCTCGAACGGCTCGCCACAGACGTCGCAGGGGTCCGCGACACGATCGACGCCGCCGTCCGGCGATTCAACGGCACGCCCGGTGACGGCACGAGCTTTGATGCGCTCCACGATCTGCTCGAAGCGCAGCCGTACCGGTTGTCGTACTGGCGGACCGCATCCCACGAGATAAACTACCGGCGTTTTTTCGACATCAACACGCTCGTGGGGCTGCGCGTCGAGCACGAGCCGGTCTTCGATGCCACCCACGAGCTGCTCGCTCGCCTGATTCACGACGGCAAGGTGCACGCGCTGCGGATCGATCATCCTGACGGCCTGTTCGATCCGGCGCGTTACTTTGTGATGCTGCAGGCGCTTGCCGCACGGGCGCTCGAGGGGGAGCCCGGGCCAGCCGGTACCGTGCGCGAGGGCGCGGATCGCCGCGTATACGTGGTCGCCGAGAAAATCCTGTCCGGCGGCGAAACGCTGCCCGCCGGCTGGGCCGTTCACGGCACGACCGGGTACGACTTCCTGCACGACCTGAACGGCCTGTTCATCGACGTCTCGCAGGCCCGCCGCACGCGGCGCGTGTACGTCAAGCTGACCGGTCACAACGAGCCGTTCGACGACGTGCTGTATGAGAGCAAGCGGCTCATCATGTCCACCGCGATGGCGAGCGAGCTGAACGTCCTGTCGCACATGCTCGACCGCATCGGGGAGAGCAACCGCAAGTCGCGCGATTTCACGCTCGACTCGATGCGCGACGTGATCACGGAAGTCGTCGCCTGCTTTCCGGTCTATCGCACGTACGTGGACGAGCGCGGCTGGACCGCGGAAGACCGGGCCGTCGTGTCGCGCGCGATCAACCGAGCCCGCCGGCGGAATCCCGCGATGGAATCCTCGCTCTTCGACTTCTTTCGCGAGGTCGTGCTCCAGCGCGACGTGCTCGACGAGAAGACCGAAGCGCCGGCGCGCCAGGAACGTCGCGACGGATACCCGCCCGCGGACGAGCACGAGGCGCGCGAACGCCTGCGGTTCGCGATGAAGCTGCAGCAATATACCGGGCCGGTCCAGGCGAAGGGACTCGAAGACACGGCGTTCTATCGGTACAACGTGCTGCTGTCGATCAACGAGGTCGGCGGCGACCCCTCGCGGTTCGGCCGGTCCGTCGAGGAATTCCACGAGGTGAACGGCAGGCGCGCCGCGGAGTGGCCGTTCGCGATGCTCGCCACCGCCACGCACGACACGAAGCTCGGCGAGGACGTGCGCGCGCGCATCAACGTGCTCTCCGAGATGCCGGACGAGTGGGGACGCGAGGCGGCGAAATGGATGCGAATCAACAAGGCGCAGCGGTCGCTCGTGGACGGCGAGCCGGCGCCCGATCGCGTGGACGAGTACCGTTTCTATCAGTCGCTCGTCGGCGTCTGGCCGGCTGACCTGCCGGCCGATCTCACGGCCGTGCCCGGGGATCTCGTCGAGCGGCTGACGGAGTACATGATCAAGGCGGCCAAGGAGGCGAAGGTGCATACGAGCTGGCTGACGCCCAACCCGTCGTACGAGGATGCCCTGCGCACGTTCGTCGAGCGCGTGCTGTCGGGCGCGGCGGGCGCGCGGCTGCTGGCCGCGTTTCTGCCGTTCCAGCAACGGGTTGCCTCGCTCGGCATGGTCAATTCGCTCGCGCAGGTGGTGTTGAAAATCGGGGCGCCCGGTGTGCCTGATTTCTACCAGGGCACCGACCTCTGGGACTTGAGCCTCGTCGATCCCGACAACCGGCGGCCCGTGGACTTTGCCCACCGCTCCCGTGTCCTCGACGAAGCAGACGATCTCCTCGCCATGGATCCCACGGCGCGGGCCGGCGCGATTCGTGCGTGGCTGGAGCGGTGGGCCGACGGACGGATCAAACTGCTCCTCACGGCAGCCGGGCTGCGCCTGCGGCGGGATCTGCCGCGCGTGTTTCCCGGTGGGAGGTACTTGCCGCTGGCGACGGAGATCTCAGTGCCAGCCGGAGCCGTTGGATTCGCCCGAATGGCCGCCTCGGATGATGCCGACGCGGTGCTCTTCATCGCGCCGCGATTGTGCAACCGCGTGGTGACAGCCGGCCAGCCCTTCCCCCTCGGGGGGGAGTGCTGGAAGACATCGCGAGTGATGCTGGGGCCCGGACTTCGCGATCGCGCGTTTCGCGACGTGATCACCGGAGCGGAAGTCCGTCCCATGCACGCCGGAGAGCGCTCATCGATCTTTCTCGGAGAGATCTTTCAGACGCTTCCCGTGGGAATACTGCGGGCGATCTGATGCCAGCGAGGCGCGGCGCATTGGGGCGGTTCGCGAACCGAGATCTTGAGCACAAACAACACGCGTGACAACTGACGCCATCATTTTGCTGGCGACATCGCGGTACCGGTCCCCTCCGTCAGTGTGACGATGCGATCGACGTCGAGATTCTTCCACTGCTCCTCGAGCCCGTTCGGCCATCGGATTTCGAGGCGTTCCACCACCGCGGACCGTCCGAGCCCGAAATGCACCCGCAGGTCGTTCTGCGAAAAGTAGCTGCCGCCGCCCCGGACTTCCTGCAGCTGCACGCGGTCGGCGCTGAACAACCGGACTCGCGCTCCGATGGCGCTCCTGTTCGAACGCGTGCCGATCAGCTTCACCGTTGTCCAATGCGCGCCGGCGGGCGAGTCGAGCCTGAACAGATCGGGCGCCGCATGCATGTTGTTGACGACAACGTCGGTGTCCCCGTCGTTGTCCAGATCCGCGAACGCGGCGCCACGGCCGGCCGCGGGAGTCGTGACCGGCGGACCCAGGCGCTCTGACACGTCCTCGAATCGTCCGTTCGCGAGATTGCGGTACACGATCTTCCGCTGCTTATAGCCCGACTCGGTTTGCAGCCGCTGGACCTCGGGGTACACGTGGCCGTTGACGAGAAACAGATCGAGCCAGCCGTCGTGATCCAGGTCCAGAAAGCCCACACCCCATCCGAGCCACCGTGTGTTCAGGCCGATGCCGCCGGCGAACGTCCGGTCTTCGCAGGATCCCTTGCCGTCGTTGGCATACAGCGTTGACGTGTCCCCCGCGAAGTTCGTCTTGAACAGATCCACGGTGCCATTGCGATCGTAGTCGCCGACCGCGACACCCATGCCCGCCTGTGGCTTGCCGTCCTGGCTATAGGCGCACCCGGCGGCCACGGCGATGTCCTTGAATGTCCCGTCCGCGTTGTTGAGATAGAGCGCACTCGGATTGGAATCGTTCGCCACGTAGAGATCGACCCAGCCGTCGTCGTTGAAGTCCAGCGTGCTGACCCCGAGACCGTAGGTTCCACTCGCGCGCGTGATACCGGCGCGGTCGGAGACGTCATCGAAGGTTCCGTTCCCCGTGTTGCGGTACAGCACGTTCTTGCCTCCGGGCAGTCCCGGTGGCCCGCACGCAACGGGAATTCCCTTGTAACGGCACAGACCGGATTCAGGCACTGGCGTCGACCCCAGATCGAAGTCGATGTAGTTGGCGGCGAACAGATCCAGGCGGCCGTCCCGGTCGTAGTCGAGGAACGCGCAGCCGGTTCCCCATCGCGGCTTTGCCGTCTTCAGCCCGGAGCCGGCGGTGACGTCCTCGAACCTGCCGTTCCCGCGGTTGTGAAACAAGCGGTTCTGTCCCCAATACGTGACGAACAGATCGTCGTGCCCATCATTGTCATAGTCCGCAGCGCAGGCCGCCTGCCCCCACCCGGATTGAGTCAGGCCCGCCTTGACCGTCACGTCCTCGTACGTGCCATCGTGCCTGTTGCGATACAGATGCCCGGTCGGTGCGCCGCCGCGGGGAAACCCTTCGAGAACGGATCCGTTGACGATGAAGATGTCCAGCCAGCCGTCGCCGTCGAAATCGAACACCGCGACGCCGCATCCTGTCGTTTCGAGCAGGTATGTGTTGGTGTCCGTGCCGCCGAAGATCGTGATCGCCGTCAACCCCGCCTCGCGGGCGGTGTTCCTGAACGAGAATCCGAGCGGCGTGTCATCCGGCGCCCGGGCCCCGGAACCCAGCGCAGCCGAGACGAGGATCGCGGTGCCTGCCAACAGGCTTGTAAGCGTGTGACGCGTCACGCGGCGTGTCATTGGTTGCCTTTGGGCGGCAGGAGGCGCGGAGACAGACGCCGCGCTTCTGCGAAGTGCATGCGCGCCTCCGCTCGAGCGCCGGTCCGTTGAAGAGCCAGAGCGAGCTGATAATGCGCCTGCGGGTTGTCAGCCGCAAGGCGGACAGCCTCACGGAATTGTATCAGCGCACCCGTGTAGTCGCGGGCCTTCAGCTTCTGCATTCCCACACTCACCGCAAACGTCGAGGCCTGGGCATCAGCTGTCGTTCGATTGAGGCGTTCTGCTTCTGCGAGTTCTGCCGCGGCCGCCTGTATCTGTCCCTGTTGTTTGAGGAGCTGCCCGAGGCTCAGGTGCGCTTCTGTCGCAGGTCCACTCGTCCGCGCGCACTGAGGAGCAGTTTCCACAGATCGCCCACGTGCTCGATCCGCGCGCGTACGTTGTCGAGACGGAAGTCCTCGATGCGCACACCCTTGGCAATTTCATCCCAGGTGACCGGTGTCGAGACGGGTGCGAGCGGGCGCGGGCGCACCGAGTAAATCGAGGCCAGCGTCCGTCCCCAGGCGTTCTGGTTGTAGTCCACGAGCACCCGCCCCGTCGGGCGTTTCGCCACGCGGTACTCGGCGGTCATCAGCGCCGGATGCCGCGCGGCGAGCTCCACGGCGAGCGCCTTGGCGAACGTCCAGACTTCTTTTTGCGTCGGATCGCGGACGATCGGCACGTACACGTGGAGGCCGCGCGAGCCTGTCGTCTTGACGACCGAGGGCATCTTCAACGCGTCGAGCGCCTCGCGCACGATCCGCCCGCATTCGAGCACGCGCTCCCACGTCGCCCCCTCCCCGGGATCCAGATCGAAGTGCACGTAATCGGGCCGATCGACGTCGTCTGCTTTCGCGTACCACTGGTTCAGATCGATGCAGCCGAGGTTGATCACCCACAGCAGCGACGGCACGTCGTCGATGACCGGGAAGTCGATGACGTTGCCGGACCGATGGTCGATGCGGCAGGTGCGGATCCATTCCGGGCGCGGGACCGGCGCGCGTTTCATGAAGAAGAACTCGCCGGCCGCGCCGTGCGGGTAGCGCTTCATGACCATCGCGCGATCGCGGATGTGCGGCAGGAGGACCGGCGCGACGTCGGCGTAGTACTGGATGAGGTCGCCCTTGGTGATCTTCTCGTCCGCCCAGAACACCTTGTCGAGGTTGGTCAGCCGGACCTCCCGGCCATCGACGTCGAGGGTGACGGATCCGGATCGGGGAATGGCGAGCGTTGCGTGAGCCACTTCCTTCCTTTCCTTATCGCTTCGACCTGCGCGCAACCTTGAAGTCCGTCGTGATCCCTTTGATTGGCGGGAGCCTGGGCGGACGCGGCCCGTGGCGCACGGCCCCCGTCACGGGCGCGTAACGAAGCTCGTCGCCCGAGCGCACGCACCGCAGCAGCAATCCGCCGCGGCTCATGTCGCCGCGGCCCACGAAGTCGATCGGGAAGAGTAACCGCTCGCCGAATATCTCCGTCAGGACGTCTACGTACTTGGCGGATGCAATGCTGCCGAGGAGGACAACCTCGCAGTCCGGACCGATCTCGTCGTCGAGGACGCGCGCGCTCGCTACGAGCGGACAGCGATATCGCGGATCGTTCGCGGCGATATCGACGCCGGCAAATTCGCGAAGCGCGTCGATCGTGATGCAGGTCTCAGCCGGGCGCAGGCCTGCAGTCGGGGTGATGACGAGCGCGCCGGTCCCCGTCAGCGGGGTCCCCGGTTCAGGCGGCCGCGCGAACGCCATCGCATATGCGAGCTTGCCTTTGAAGTACAGACCGCTGACGAACGCGAAGACCTCCCCGAGCGCAGCGCCGCCGTCGCGCAGGCGCAACGCCAGATCGAACCGGGCCCGCTCCGACATCACCATCTTCGCGCGCTGACCGGAGCAGTTGGCTGGAGAGAGCAGAAAGATCCGGGACACTGCCACTGATGATATCCAAACGAACTGTTACATACGGGATCTCGCGCGGAGAACGCTGAGCTCACGGAGCAAGACAATGACGACGCGGCTGCCATGGCACGGTCCGCAGCCTGCCCGCGATTCTCTGCGTCTTGGCGATCTCTGCGTGAGATCCGAACCTGAGCCCTGAGCCCTTAATTTAAAGACTCCAGCGAAGGAGCACCGCTCCGACGGTGAACCCGGCGCCCACGGACGTCAGCAGGACCAGGTCCCCCTTCTTCAGCCGCTTCTGGCGCATGGCGTCGGCAAGCGCCAGCGGGATCGTCGCCGCGGTGGTGTTCCCGTACATCTCGAGGTTGATCACGACCTTCTCGTCCGGCAGTCCGAGACGCTCGGCCGCGGCCGTGATGATCCGGCGATTGGCCTGGTGCGACACGAACAGATCCAGGTCGGCGCCGGTGAGGTTGTTGCGCTCGAGCACGCGGCGGCAAATCTCCTCGGTCTTTCTCACCGCGAACTTGAACACCGCGGCCCCGTCCTGCTTGACGTAGTGGAGGCGCTGATCGACCGTCGCGTGCGACGCCGGCAGCCGGCTGCCGCCCGCCGGCATGCAGAGCGCAGGCCCTCCGCTTCCGTCGATTTCGTGCGCGAAATCCAGGATGTGCGGATCCCCCTCCGCCGCGACCGACAGGACGACGGCCCCCGCACCATCGCCAAACAGCACGCAGGTCGTGCGATCGGTGTAGTCGATGATGCTCGACATCACGTCGGCGCCGACCGCGAGCACGTGGTCGTGGGCGCCGGTTGCCACAAACTGCATGGCAGTCGTCAGGGCATAGGTGAATCCCGAACACGCGGCGCCGAGGTCGAAACCCCACGCGTGATGGGCGCCGATCTTGTCCTGCAACAGGCACGCCGTGCTGGGAAAGATCGTATCGGGCGTGGTCGTGCCGACCACGATGAACCCGATCTGGTCGGCGGAGACGCCGGCCTGCTGCATCGCGCCAATGGCGGCTTCCTTCGCGAGATCCGACGTGGCCACACCCGGTTCCGCGATGTGCCGCTCGCGTATCCCGGTACGCTGAAGAATCCACTCGTCGCTGGTTTCGACCAGCTTTTCCAGATCCGCGTTCGACAGGACTTTCGGCGGCACGTACGTGGACAGCCCCGCAATTTTGACGTGCCTCAGCGCCTTCACCACAAACGATCCTTTCCCGGCCCGGTCAGCCCGAAGTATTCGTACGCGCTCGCCGTCGCGACCCGTCCCCGGGGTGTCCGGTCGAGAAAGCCAATCTGGATGAGAAACGGCTCATAGATGTCCTCGATGGCATCGCGCTCCTCGCTCATGGCCGCGGCGAGGCTCGCGACGCCCACCGGGCCGCCGTTGAACTTCTCGATGATCGTCCGCAGGAGCCGGCGATCGATTTCGTCGAACCCGCGTTCGTCCACGTCGAGCAGCGAGAGCGCGCGCCGGGCGACGTCAATCGTGATGTGACCGTCGGCACGCACCTGCGCGTAGTCGCGCACGCGCCGGAGCAGCCTGTTCGCCACACGCGGCGTTCCACGGGCCCGGCGGGCGATTTCGACCGACGCATCGTGCTCGATCGGCACGCCGATGATCCGGGCCGATCGCCACACGATCTCGCGAATCTCGTCTTCGCCGTAGAAATCCAGGCGATGGACGATGCCGAAGCGCGCGCGCAGCGGCGCCGTCAGCAGCCCGGTCCGCGTCGTCGCGCCAATGAGCGTGAAGCGTTGCACCGGCACCTTGACCGAGCGCGCGCCGGGGCCCTGGCCGATCATGATGTCCAGCTCGTAGTCCTCCATGGCCGGATAGAGGATTTCCTCGATCGCGGGGCTCATGCGGTGCACTTCGTCGATGAACAGCACCTCGCGCTCCTGGAGGTTGGTGAGCATCGCGGCCAGATCGCCGGCCTTCTCGATCACCGGTCCCGCCGTGGCGCGGACCGCCACGCCAAGCTCGTTCGCAATCACGGTCGCGAGCGTGGTCTTTCCGAGACCGGGCGGGCCATACAGCAACACGTGGTCGAGCGCTTCGCCGCGCTGCTTCGCCGCCGTGATGGAGACATGCAGTTGTTCGCGGACCTGCTGCTGGCCGATGTAGTCGTCCAGCGTGCGCGGCCGGAGTCCGGCCTCGTACTGCGTGTCGTCCTCTCCACGCGCCGCGGTCACGATACGGTCTTCGGTCATTTTTTACTTTGCGGCGGGGCCCCACCCCCGCCGCCTGCCAGCCCTCGCTGACGCTCGGGCCGGTGATTCGCAGCTCCTAACCTAACCCTTCATCAAGCCACGGAGGACGGCGCGCAGCGCCGGCTCGAAACCGGCGTCGGACGAGCCCTTGAGCGCCTTCTCGATGGCCTTCTCCGACACCACGCGCTGGTAGCCGAGATTCAGCAGCGCCGAGAGCATGTCGGCCCGGAGCTGATCTGCCGGCGCCGCGGCGATCGGCCCCTGCCCTGCGGCCTGCATCGCCGCCGGCAGCCGATCTTTCAGCTCGAGACCAATCCGCTCCGCCGTTTTCGTTCCAACCCCCGGGATCGCGGTCAGCCGCGCGACGTCCTGAAGACGTATCGCCGTGACGAGCTCCGCCGGTTCGATGCCCGAGAGCACCGCGAGCGCGAGCTTCGGGCCGATTCCGCTGATGGAGATCAAGCGCTCGAACAGCTGCTGTTCGAGCGGCGTGGCGAAACCGTAGAGCGCGATGACGTCCTCGCGCACGTGGGTGTGAATCCGCAACGTCACCGGCGTGCCAGGCTCTCCGAGCACGTAGAAGGTCGAGAGCGGCACGTGCACGTCGTAGCCGACGCCGCCGATATCGACGATGAGCCGGCTGGGAGTTTTTTCGACAAGCGCGCCGCGCAGCTGAGCGATCATGCGAGAGCCATCACGGGCGATAGTCTCTCCACGATCGAGGTGTGCCCGGCGGCGTGGCCGCCGCGGCGCGCTCGGCGACAACGCCTGTCGCGCTGTTGACGTGGCAGATCGCCACCGCGAGCGCGTCGGCGGCATCGTGAGGCGATGGGAGCGCGTCGAGGCCCAGCAGCAACTTGATCATCTGTTGCACCTGGTGCTTCTCCGCGCGCCCGTAGCCGACCACCGCGCGCTTGATCTCGGCGGGCGCGTACTCGGCGACCGGCAACCCCGCCTCCGAGGCGGCGAGCAGCGCGATCCCCCGCGCGTGCCCGAGTCTGAGCGCGCTGCGCACGTTCCTCGCGTGGAAGATACTCTCCACCGCGACGCAGTCCGGGCGGTGGGCCGCCAGCAGGACGGCCAGATCGGCGTGAATGCGCTTCAGCTTTTCAGGAAATGTCGAGCGGGCAGGAGCCGAAATCGATCCGCAAATGACGAGACGGTGACGGCTGCCAATCACCTCGATGCAGCCGTAACCCGTTCGATTGGACCCGGGATCGATCCCGAAAATCTTCACGCCAACGAGGCCTCGATCTCCTTCTCTTCGATGTCGGCGTTCGACCACACCTTCTTGGTGTCCTCGTAGTCCTCGAGGGCTTCCATCAGCTTGATCATCTGCTGCGCCTGCTTGCCTTCGAGCTTCACGTAGTTCTGCGGCAGGAAGGCGACCTCGGCGGCCCCCGGCTCGATCCCGAGCGCCTTCACGGCCTCGAGCACTTTCTGGAAGGCGTCCGGCGCCGACACGATCTCCCAGCTGTCCCCGTCGTCGCGCATGTCGTCGGCGCCCGCGTCGATGGCGGCGGCCATCAGCGCTTCTTCCTCGGCCTTCGTCTTCTCAACGACGATGTAGCCCTTCTTGTCGAACATCCAGGCCACGCTGTTTTCCGCGGCGAGGTTGCCGCCGTGCTTCGACAGCACGTGACGAATTTCTCCTACCGTGCGGTTCTTGTTGTCGGTCAGCGTCTCGACGATGACGGCGGCGCCGCCGGGGCCGTAGCACTCGTAGTTGATTTCCTCGTAGGACACACCCGGCAGTTCGCCCGTGCCGCGCTGGATCGCGCGCTTGATGTTGTCGGCGGGCATGTTGACGGACTTGGCTTCGGCCACGATCGTGCGCAGGCGCGGATTGCTGTCGATATCGCCGCCACCGCCCCGGGCCGCGACCGTCAGCTCCTTGATGAGGCGGGTGAAAATCTTCCCGCGCTTCGCATCCGCGGCGCCCTTTTTGTGCTTAATCGTGTGCCATTTGGAATGGCCGGACATGATGAAACTCCAGAGAATTTGCTGAAATTGAGCGCTCATCTTACCACGGCACGCGGTTCATCGGACCGCTGCACGGCCTGACGGCTGACACGAAGACCACGAAGAGGCGCCCCGCCGAGGGACCGGCCGGACGCCGGCCTCGGCCGGCGTTACGAGCGGGAGCTGAGATCGGAAATGCAAACACCCGCACGATCACGAAGTGCTTGTATTTCCGATCTCAGCTCCCGTTCGAACCGCGCGAAGCGCGGTCCGGCCAGTCCGAGCGTTTCGCGACAGGCAGCGGAGACGCCGATCGGGGCGTCAGGCGGTCTTCGTGCTCTTCGTGTCCTTCGTGCTCTTCGTGGTGGACCGTCAGTGCGTCCATGCCCTCCGGCGCGGACACTCCATCGAACCCCGATCAGCGCTTCGACGCGAGGATCACCCAGACATCCGCCCGGTCGTCCCACGGGCCGCCCTGATAATCTCCCAGCACGGCGCGGATGCGAAAACCGGCTTTCTCGAGGCGCCGCGTCATCTGCGGGACCGAGAGCGTGCGGAACGTCAGCGAGAATCGATGCGTCCGGCGCCGGCCGCCGGAGGTTTCCCGGTATTCCTGATCGAAGATCGTCAAATGCCGGCGTCGATCCTGCCGGACGGTTTCGACGAGCGTCAGCGTCGAGTTCCGCCCGCGGCGTCCCTTGAGGCTCACGCGATCCCGGTACTCTTCCCATTGGGGCAGGTCGGGCACGACGTCGATGGCAAACAGCCCGCCGCGACGGAGCACTCGGGCGACGGACTCGAACGTGCGCGTCAGATCGCGCTCACGCGTGAGCGACTGCAGGATGCCGTAGGCCGCGAGGACGGCGCTGAACCGTGCGCGGGACTTGAACGGAAGGGCGCGAATGTCGCCGCGGACGAGCGTCAGGCGGCCGCCAAGCCGCGCGCGGGCGATTCGCCTGCGCGCGTGCGCAAGCATTTCGGCCGACCTGTCGATGCCCACGATCCGGGCGCCCGCGCGGGCGACGGGTACCGCAATCCGCCCCGTGCCGCAGCCGAGCTCGAGGACGGGCCCGTCCTCAGCGGCAGCCAGGCGCTGCCAAAAGCCCACGTCGCGCCGTCGCACCGTCCGCGCGTTTTCCCAGTCGTAGAAGGGTGCGTAGTCGTCCCAGCCGCGCCACCCCTCCGTCATGCGGCGTCCGGCCGCTGGCCTACCGACGCGAACAGCATCGCGTTCTGGATTTCGACGAACGCCGGGCCGGCCGCCGTGGCGTCGGCGGCGTATCGGGCCACCGCGGCCGCGTAATCGGTGCCCAGGCGGCGCAACGATTCATCCGGCGCCAGCGCAATGGCGGCCTCGATCGCTTCGGCGCGTGCCTTCCACACCGCGGGAGGCGGCGCACCGACGTATGAGCCGGAAACCGGGAACAGATCGACCGAGAGCGGATGGATGCCGGCTGCCGCGAACAATCCGGGCAGGGCGGGCCCGATCGCGGTTGGCGGCGCTTCACCGCGTGCGACGGCCAGCGCCGCAAAAAAGCGCCGCCCCAGCTCGTACGCCTCGAACCCTGACGGGATCGAGCTGTGCCAGTAGCGCTCGGCATTGTCCGGCTCGACGGCAAAAATACGTCCTCCCGGCCGGGTCACGCGTGCCAGCTCCGCGAGAGCCGCGGGGATGTCGCGAAGGTGCTGGAGGACGGCGACGCAGAACGTGCAGTCAAACGCCCCGTCAACAAACGGAAGGTGACCGGCATCGGCCGCCGCAAACCCCGCGCGCGCGTTAATCCCGCGGATCCTGCCGCGCGCTTCCCGCACGCGTTCTACGAGGCGATCGACGCCGAACAGCTGCAGCTGGGACACCTGCAGGCGCGCCAGGCTGATCTCCGCGGTGCCGACACCGCATCCGACGTCCAGGATGCGCTTGCCGGGCTTGGGCCGCAGCGCCTGTTCCAGGAACTCGCCGAAGGCGTCGTTCCACCAGCGCTCGCGAACATGCTTGAGGGTCAGAGATGTGAGCGCGTCGAGACCGCGAACCATGTAAAAGGCTGCCGCTACGGACGGGTGAGTTTCTGAGCCCTGGCGGCCCTTGAGCGTCGTGCCGCCCGCTCCGCGAATAAGAGGTTCGCAACTGGGCCGTAGTCCGTCACGGCCGGCTCAACACATTTCAAAGCTGCTCCAGTCGGAAAGTGAGCGGACTGACGATAGCGTACAGGGTCACGCAGAACAAGCAAAATGCCTAGCAAAATTGCGCCTCTAGCGGCTCAGACCAACGGTACCGTAATCGTTTGTGCCGTCCCGGCACACGGCACGGACCGGCTCCGGACGAGGGGCCTCAAACCCTCAGGGAAGGGCCGGGAACTCCGAAGCGCCGGCGGGACGCCATGGTCGGTTTCTTGCTTTGTGCTTGTCCGCTTACTGACTCTAGACTAAAGTACTTATGACGTCCCCCCGGCAGCTCATGGGTCTCGGCAACCTTCACGCCTCGGCAGCCTTCAAGCGAGGATGCGAGTGAACCTGACATACGCACGCGCCATCGCGGCGTCCATCGCCTGCACCGCGCTGGCCTTGGCATTCCACGGCAGTCTGCTGGCAAGCACCAGGAGTGCGGGCACGGCCGCGCCGGCACGGGTGGCGGCAGTGCGCGGCGTGGTGTGGAACGCAGACAGCACGCCGCTCCCACACGCTCACGTACGGCTGCGAAACCTTCAGACCGGGCGCATTGATGCGACGGCCACCACGACCGAGGTGGGTCAGTTCGCCTTCGATCGCATCGAGAGCGGCGCGTACCTCACCGAACTCGTCGACGACAATGGCAGGGTGCTCGCCGTTGGTCAGAGCTTCCGCGTCGAGCCCGGGGAGACGATTGCGACCTTCGTTCGGCTGGCCTCCCGGCAACCCTGGTACAGCGGCATCTTTGTCAACACGGCGGCCGCCGTCATCTCGGCGGCATCGAGCGCAGGCGTGACGGCGATTGGATCGCAGGCCCCGCCCGTCAGTCCGCAGTGAAGGTGTAGCCCTCCCGATGTTTGACGCCCAGGACGCGCCCGGTTCCGTCGCGACAACGATGGATACCCCGTCGCTTCCGGTTCCGGGCAGCGCCCAACCCGTGCACGTGCTCGATCGGCTCGCGGCGATCTTCAAGCATCGACGCCTCGCCGGCGGCGCCTTCGTCGTCGTGGTCGGCGCGATGATGCTGCAGAGTTATTCGCAAGTCCCGATGTATCGGACCAGCGCGCGGGTCATGATCCAGGACGAGCGCACGGTCGCCGTCGGGAACCTCAACGCCAACGATCCGATGTTCTGGCAGGAATCGGATCAGTACTACAACACGCAGTACAGCATCCTGCGCAGCCGGGGCCTCGCGAAGCGGGTCGTCCGCAGGCTGCAGCTGCAGAATCATCCGCTCTTCAACGGCACCGCACCTCGCCGGCAGGGCGTCGCGACGATGATCGGCGATGCGCGCCGGAAGGTCGGCACGGCCGTGCGCTCGATCGTCCGCCGCCAGCCGCCAGCCGCGTCCGAGGCGCCGGGGGCGGACGAGAACGCCGTGGAAGCCGCCATCATCAGCCAGTTCCTCGGCGGCGTCCGTATCGTGCCGGAGGCCAAGACGCGACTCGTCGAGCTCGTCTACGAATCCTCGGACCCGCAGTTTGCCGCCGTGGCGGCCAACACGCTGGCGGAAGAGTACACGACGCAGAACCTCGATCTGCGTCTCGAGACCATTCAGAAAAACCTGCGCTGGCTGAGCGACGAAGTGGCGAAGCAGGAACAGAAGGTCAGCGACGCGGAAGCCGCCATCACGCAGTATCGCGAAGATCAGAACGCGCTGTCGCTCGGCGATCGGCAGAACATCACGATTGCGAGGCTGAACGCGCTCAACGAGACGGTCACGCGCCAGCGCACGGAGCGCATGCAGAAGGAAGCGACCTACAACCAGCTGAAATCGGTGGATCCGGCGTCGGATGCCGCCGACGCGTTTCCGGTTGTGGCGACCAGTCCGGGCGTCGTGGAAACCAAAAACCGCCTGACCGACTTGCTGGCGGGGAAGACCAGCCTCTCGGCGAAGTACCTGCCGAACCATCCCGAGATTCAGAAGCTCGACCTCGAGATCAAGAACGCGCGTGAAACCCTGACCGCGCAGCGCGCGCGCGTGATCGAGACCGTGAAGAACGAGTACCAGACGGCCGTCGCACAGGAACGAAGCTTCAACACGTCGCTCGAACAACAGAAGAACGAGGCGATGGATCTCGATCGCAAGAGCGGAAGCTACGTCGTGCTGCAGCGGCAGGCCGACAGCGTCCGGCAGCTCTGGCAGTCGCTGCTCCAGCAGCAGAAAGAGCTGCAGGTCGTCAGCAACAGCCGGTCGAACAACGTGCAGGTGACGGATCGGGCGGACGTGCCGGGCGCGCCGTTCTCGCCAAACACGCGGCGGGAGTGGTTCACGGCGATTCTGGCCGGCATGCTCGTCGCCTTCGGGCTCGCGTTCGGCATCGAATACCTGGACGACACGGTGAAGACACCGGAGGACGTCTCGAAGCGCCTCGGGCTCCCGCTGCTTGGCCTGGTACCGGCGATCCGAGGCGAGCGCGTGCCGCTCCTGTCGGAACCCGTTCCGCATGATTTCGGCGAGGCGTTCCGTTCGCTGCGCACGTCGCTGGTCTTCACGGCGGGCGCGGGCGAAGCGCGCGTGATCGCCGTCACGAGCAGCCAGCCGCTCGAAGGCAAGACCACCACCGCGTGCAACCTGGCGACGGCGCTGGCGCTGGGCGGCTCGCGCGTGCTCCTCATCGACGCCGACATGCGCCGGCCCGGCCTGCACCGGATCATGGGCGTCGAGAACAACATCGGCCTGTCGCACCTGCTCGTCGGCCAGGCGCGCGTTCGCGAAGCGGTGCAGCGCACGACGGAGCCGAATCTTTTCGTGATTACGGCCGGCCGCACCCCGCCGAATCCCTCGGAGTTGCTGGCTTCCGAACGGATGAAGAGCTTCATTTCGAACCTCGGTCACGGCCCGTTCGACTGGATCGTGCTGGACACGCCACCCGTATTGGCGGTCACGGACGCGGTCGTGCTCGCCGGCATGGTGTCGGCGGTGGTGTTCGTCGTCGGGTCGGAGATGACGCGCCGGGTCCACGCCGAGCGGGCGCTCGCCACGCTGCGCGCCGGCAAGCCGCGATCGATCGGCGTGGTGCTGAACCGCGTCGATTTCGATCGGAACAAGTATTACTACGCGCGGTACTACGGGTACAACTACAAGAGCTATTACGGGAGCGCACCGCCTGCGGCATGAGCGTCGCGGCAGCGGGCGCGATGCGGTGGTGCTCGCTGTGCTCCTCGTCTGCCCCCTCGCCGCCTTCGGCGGCCGTGCCGCCGCCGTCGCGATTCCCTTCGGCCTTGCCGCCGTCCTGTTTGCCGCCGTCCTGAGACCGGCGGTCGCGCGCCGTGGTCCGCTGCGGACGCTGGACGTGACCTTGTGCGCGCTGGCGGCCTACCTCTTCATCCAGTCGGTGCCCTTCCCGGGCATCGCCGTGCACGCCGTGTCGCCGCGCGCTGCGGTGGTCCGCGGGGCGTTGACGCTCGAACCGGTGGTGGCGCGTGCATGGTTGCCGCTGTCGATCGACACGCGGGCGACCATCTGGGCGTCAGTGGTCACTGCGGGCGCCATCGCCCTCTTCCTTGCGGCGCGTGCCGTGTTCTCTCACGGAGGCGTCCGGCAGACCGCGCGCGGCATCAGTGCGATCGGATTGGCGGTCTCCGCCGTGGCGATCGCACAGGCAGCCACCGCGGGGCGGATGATTTACTGGCGCTTTCCCACGGAGTACGAAGGACCGCTGCCCTTCGGTCCGTTCGTCAATCGGAATCACTTCGCGACCTGGGTCATCATGGCCGCGCCGGTGTGCCTCGGGTACCTCGCGGCGCGCGCGACCAGGACGGAATCTGCGAACGCGTCCGCCGTCAACTGGCGTACGCGCCTGGCTCGGATGGCGGACGGCCGGACGCTCTGGCTGACCGCCGCCGGCGCCATCATGATCGGCGCGTTGCTCCTGTCGCTCTCGCGATCGGGAACCGTGTCGCTGGCGGGCGCCGCGACGGTGGCCGCGCTGCTGTTCCGACAGCGTGTGACACGTGGGCGCGGCTGGTGGCTGGCGGCGGCAGTCACGGTGACGATCGGACTCGGCGTGAGCCGGGCGGACCTGCCGGCTCTGGCTGATCGTTTCACGCGCTCAGGTTCGAGCGTCGAGAACCGTGTACGGATCTGGAAGGATACGGCGCCGATCCTTCGTGACTTCTGGCTGACGGGGACGGGCGCGGGAACCTATCGCACCGCGATGCTGTACTACCAGCGCTCCGAGAGGAACGTGCAGTTCAACCAGGCACATAACCATTACCTGCAAATGATGGCTGAAGGGGGGGCGATCGCGTTCGCGCTGGCCGGATGCGCCCTGATCGCACTCGCACGTGCCGTGCCCGAGCGGCTGGCGGCAGATGTTTCCGGGGGGTACTGGATTCGCGTCGGGGCGGTGACGGGGCTCATGGCTGTCGCGCTGCAGAGCTTGTGGGAGACGGGTCTGGTGATGCCGGCCAACGCGGCACTGGCCGCGGTACTGGCCGCCATCACGATCCACGAGCGATTGCCCTCCGAAAAGAGTATTTTGAGGGACTGATGGCGCTGAGGCTCGGCGTGGACATCGACGGCGTGCTGGCAGATTTTCGGGGCGCCTTCAGGGAGGCGGCGCGGGAATGCCTGAGGCGCGAGGTCGCGCTCGATGCGGGGGATGACAAGGCGACACTGTCCCATCCCGACATCGAACGCGTCTGGAACCACATCGCGCGCACCCCGAACTGGTGGATGGGCGTGCGGGCGTACGAACCGGCTGAGATTGCCAATCTCTACGCGCTCGCCCGCTCGGGACAGTGGGAAGTGTGCTTCCTGACGAAGCGTCCCGCGAGCGCCGGAGATGCCGTGCAATTTCAAACCCAGTGGTGGCTCGAACAACAGGGCTACTATCTGCCTGCGGTCATCACCGTCCCCGGGTCGCGGGGCGACCTGGCGAACGCGCTGCGGCTCGACCTCGTGATCGACGATCAGTTCGTCAACTGCGCGGAGGTGATCGGCGCCGGGCCGAGCAAGGCCCTGCTGATGCTGCGCGACGCAAATCCGACGATGCGGAAGCATGCGATCGATCGCGGTGTGGGTGTCGTCGCGAGCCTTGCCGAGACCATGCCGATCCTGCTGCAGCTACACGAACTGATCCGAAGCCAGCGCGGCCGCATGATCCGCCTCTCCGAGTGGTTCAGGCCCCAGGCTGCCGACACCCTTCCGCACAGTCCGCGCGTGGTTCGTCCGTTGCCCGCGCCTGCGCCAGCGCCGAAGGCCGGAGGGTGAGGTGGCGCGGGCCGTGCGGGTCAGCGTTTCCGGCAGACGAACCATACCTGGCTGTTGAGCCACCGTCCTGTCAGGGCCATTGGCGAGTACAGTCGCTGCTCGATGGTAAACGGCCGGGAGACCAGGCGCTCGAGGGCGTGCCAGTTGAACCCCTTGTGTCCGTGGAACCGCACCGTGTCGCCGGCGGCGGTGGTCGCGATGGTCTCGGGCCGCTCGATCGCCGACGTCCCGCCAGCCAGCACCATGCGTAGAAACTCCGCCGGCCGGTACCGCTCGCGGTGCGCGTACTCGGTGAGGCCGCTCGCGGCCGCCGCCGCACGCACGGCCTGTTTCACCACCAGTGTCGGGCCGATCTCGATCGGCACGCTGATGACGACCACCGCGTCGGGTCGCGACAGCCGCGCGAGATCGTCCAGCACCCGCGGCTGCACGTCCGAGGGACAGTGCTCGAGCACCTCCATGCAGACGACCGCATCGTAGCGCGCGGCGTGATCTGGATCGTGCAGCGCATCGATCGGCACGAAGCGGACGCCCTGAAGCCCGGCCAGCCGCTCGGCGCAGCCGCGCACCTGGTCGGTGTCGATGTCGGCGCCGACCGTGTCACGAAACAGGTCGTGGGCAAGCGCGACGAAGGTGCCGTCCCCGCAGCCGTAATCGAGCAGCGCGCCGCCGGCACGGGCCGAGACGAGCTCGCGCGCGAGCGCGAAGCGGCGCCCGTGGGTCCAGGCCACAATCCGGTTGCGGCTGAAAATCTGTTTGCGGGCGTAATGCCCCTGTTCGAGCAGGTCCCGGGGGGGTGAGGGCACGGAAGGGCGGACCGGCTTCAACTCCAGATGGAGCCAAACACGACGCGCCGGAAGGATGGGTTGCGGAGCAGCGAGCGGGCCGCCGCGCCATGCCAGTTGAAGTCCGCCGTCTGTTTGAGGAGCGGCACGATGCCGTCCACGCGGCCAAGCTCGATCACGGCATCGATCGCGCGATCGTTCAATCGCGTCGCCACGGCCCGGAACGCCAGCCCCGCGCGGATTTCGGGCCAGAGCCGCGCACGCCATCGCCGCTCGTACTCGCGGAGGCGCGTGGCCGATAGCTGATCCTCGCGCAACGCGCTGGCGAGCACGTCCGCCGCGATGCGGCCGCTCAGCAGACCGTAGTAAATACCGCCGCCCGTCGTGGACTTGACGAGGCCCGCCGCGTCGCCGACCGCCAGCACGCGCGTCGACCATGTGCGCGTCACGGGCGCGAGCGGAAGGATCTTGACCCGCGGCTCTCCCCAGTCGGGCGCCACGCTGAAGCGGGAGCCGATGCGCCGGGTCAGCTCCTTGAACGCGGCGCGGGCACGGCTCTCGCACATGACGCCGACGCGCGCGTAGGACGATCCCGCCCGCCGGAACGGCACGAGCCAGCCGAACCCGCCGGCGGCCACCTGGCGACCGAGATACACCTCGATATGATCGGCCTCGGGGAATGGTACTTCGCGCTGCGCGCTGTGGACAAACACGCGCGGAAGCCCGAGGCCCAGGCGCCGGTTGAAGCGATAGTTCGCGCCGCACGCAATCACGCATGCGCGCGAGTGGATCGGGCCGGCGGCGGTCGAGACGGTCACCCCATCGGGGGTGACGTCGATGTGCCGCACGCGGCAACCGGTACGCACTTCCGCCCCCTCGGCCAATGCGGATGACGCAAGCGCGGCGTCAAAGGCGGCGCGATCGATAATCGCGGCCCGGACGCGGTCGTCCTCGATGAGCAGCGACGATCCATCCGCGGACACGAATCGCGCCGCGTGCGCGGTCTGGAGAATGGTGTCGCGCGGAAGATCGAGCTCGTCGAAGGCGTCCAGTCCGAGCACCCCCGTGCAGTGCACCGGCAGGCCGATTTGATCGTGCTCTTCGAGGACCGTCGCACTGAAGCCGGCCGCAGACAAATCGCGCGCGGCGAGGAGGCCAGACGGCCCGGCGCCGACGATGATGACATCACGCCGGCCGGGCATCAGTACTTGCGGCCCCTGGATTCCCATGTGCCTCGGAAGCTTATCCAAAACGACAGGAGAATCAAACGTACATCGAGCCACAGCGACCGCCGCCGGATGTAGAGCGCGTCGTAGCGGAACTTGTGGCGCCGCGGGACATCCCGCGCGGCGTACACCTGCGCGACACCGGTGAGGCCTGGCGACACGGTGATCCGCTGGACGTAGCCGGGAACCGCTTCGAGGGGGACCGGCGCGCCGCCTTCGAACTCGATCTCTCCGGGCCGCAACGCGCGCGGCCCCACGAAGCTCATGTCACCGCGCACAATGTTCCAGAGCTGCGGAAGTTCATCCATCGCGGTGGCGCGCATCACCCGGCCCACGCGGGTAATGCGTGCATCCGCGTGGCGCGCCTGCAGCGGTCCCGTCGCGGCTTCGGCGCCCTGTCGCATCGATCGGAACTTGAGCGCACGAAAGATGCGGCCGCCCTTTCCGACCCGATCCTGCGCATAGAACACCGGGCCGCGATCCTCGAGCTTGATCGCGGAAGCCAGCACAAGCCAGAGGGGCGCCGACAGCGCCAGTCCGATCGAGGCGAGGGCCGCGTCGAAGGCGCGCTTCGTCATGGATCCTCGGCAACCGCGTGGCATAGCGCGACGAACCGACCCCGCAGCGTGGTCAGCGCGAACTCGGATCGGACCCGCGCGAGGCCTGCCGTGCCCAGGCGCGCCCGCAGCGCGGCGTCGGACGTGATCCTCTCGACGGCGGCGGCGAGGGCGGCGACGTCACCCGGCTGCACGACGATTCCAGTTTCACCGTCGCGGTTCACCCACGGCACGCCGGACGCCACGCTGGTGCTGATCACCGGCGTCCCCGTGGCCATGGCCTCGAGCTGCACGACGCCAAAGGCCTCCGCCGGCGTAATTGACGGTAGCACCAGGACGTCTGAGGCGTGCAGCCAGGCCTGCACGTCGCGGTCCTGGAGCGGCCCGGTAAACTGCACGATCGCCGCGCCGCAATGGATCCCGGCGGCACGTTGCCAGGTCTCGCGCATCGGACCGTCACCCGCAATGACCAGGTGCACGGGCAACGGTGCGACCGCCTTGATCAGGACGTCGACACCCTTGTACGGAACCAACCGTCCGAGGAACAGCACGATCGGGCGGCCTGCCGCGGCGCGAAGCTCCGCCGCGCGTCGCGTGATTGCCGGAGTGGCCGCCCAGGCCGCGGCGTCGATGCCGAAAGGAATGACGGTGATGCGATCCGGGTACCGATTGAGCACCGGCGACGCCGCCGCCGCGAGCGCGGGCGACGAGACCACGAACCGCCGCGCGCGATCGTAGACGGGGCGCGCCACGGGTGCGTAGAACAGGCGATACTGCAGCCGGGGGCGGATGACATCGCTGTGAAACCAGATCGCGAGGGGAATCCTGGGCCTCGCGATAAGGAGCGACAGCAGCGCCCAGGGATTGGGCTCGTGCACGATCATGACGTCGGCTGTCGCCCGGCGGAGATGCGCGGCGAACGTGGGCGCGATGGGTACGGATCCAGCCTGGCCGAGCGTGCCGACGCGCGTGACCGGCACACCATCGACAACCTCCTCGACGGTTGACGCGCCGCGGGCAAACACCAGCACACGGCTGTCGAGCTCGTCCGGCGCGACGCGGCACAGCATCTGCACCACGCGCTCAATGCCGCCCGCAACCGGAGGATAGTACTTGCCCACGTGCAACACCTTCAACACGTCGGATTCGTCCGCTCGTAAATCGCGGCGATCTCCCCGGCATACGTGGACCAGCTGAACGCGTCAGCGCGGCGGATCCCGAGCGCGCGCCGCTCGGCCCACTCGGCCGGCCGCTGCTCGCGTTCGTCGAGGAGCGCACCGATTGTCGTCCGCCAGGCTTCGATGTCGCCGACCGCGCAGTACGAGACCGCGTCGCCGCCAACCTCCCGCAGGGCCGGAATGTCGCTGGCCACGACCGCAGTGCCGCACGCCAGCGCCTCGACGATCGGCAGCCCGAATCCCTCGCGCTCCGACGGCATCAGCAGCAACGCGCTCCGCCGGTAGATCGCCGCCAGCGTCGATCGATCGATGAACGGGAGCACGACGATGTTGCCGACGCCCAGATCGCGCGCGAGCGCCGCCTGCTCCGCCGCGAAGGCGCCGCCGACGCGCACGAGCCGCGCCTTGCGACCGAGCGCGGCCATGATGCGGATCAGCAGATCGATGCGCTTGCGAGGAATCGCGCTGCCGACGTGCAGGAGATCGATTGACGACCGTGGGGGCCCGAGGAGGCGAGCGGCCTCGTGATCGGCCCACGCTTCCGCGAAAGGCGTGCAGCTCGGATGCGGACCGTTGTGCACGACGCTGGTCTTCGACGCGGCGATTCCCGCCTGGTTCAGCACCTGCGCTCTCGTCGCCTCCGTGTCGCACACGATGTGCCCGGCCTTGCCGAGCCCGGCGAGGATCCGCCGCGTCATCGCTCGAAACGCCGCACTCCTCGGCTCGCGCTCCGGTTCGAGCACGCTCCTGAACGTATCGACGTCATGGCACGTGACGATGGTGCGCTCGCCCGGCAGTCGGTGCACGAGCTGGGAGTAGCTGTGATCCACGATGTGAAAGATGTCGAAGCGGCCGGCAAGCGTCCCGGCCAGTCGCGGGTAGTCCCACATCCGGCCGGCGATGCGATCCAGGGCGAAGGCCTGGTGACGTCGTGAGAGGCGAGACAGCCGACGCGACAGCGGCGGCCTGACGAGCGTTGCGTCAATCGCGCCGCCGTGCTCGCGGGTCAGCCGGTCCAGCAGCATGTCCGCCACGAGATCCATGCTCGGCCAACCCTCCTCCAGGAAGTCCGCGAGCAGCGCGACACGCAGCCGGCTCATCGCGCGGACAACTCCTCGAAAAACTCGAGGTGGGCCTGCGCGACGATCGGCCAGGCAAACCGCGAACGCGCGCGCGCGACACCGCGCGCCGATAAATCGTCACGCCCCGCCTGATCGGAAAGCAGCCGCTCGATCTCCCGCGCCCAGGCGCCAGGATCGTTTTCCGGGACGAGGACCCCCGCTCCGGTCAGGACATGCGGAATCTCTCCGCTGGGGCTTGCGATCACGGGCACGCCGCACGCCATCGCTTCGATGAGCATCCGGCCGAACTGCTCGCGCCATCGCGGGGTCGTCTGGCTCGGCGCGCACAACAGGTCCATCGCATTCAGGTACGCCGGTACCTCGTCGTGCGGCACGTTGGTCGCGATCTGCACCCGCGAAGGAAAGCGGGACCGAAGTTGCTCGATCTCGGTGTGCATGACACCTCCGCCGACAGCGAGAAATTTCCACGGCACGCTGGACCGCGTCACGGCTTCGAGCAGCGTGGAGATTCCCTTCTCCGCGACGAAACGGCCCGTGAATCCGACCACCGCGTCCTGGGGCGTCCAGCCGAAGCGCTGCCGCATGTCACGCCGGGCGGCCGGGTCTGGCCTGAACGCATCGGTATCGACGCCGGGATTGATCACCCGCCACGGCTTCGATGCGTAGCCGCGACGATTGCGGTGCGCGTCGGCGACCGTTTCACCGAACGCGATCCACCCGTCGGCGCGATCCATCACCCGGCGCTCGAGCATCCGGACAGGGGCCGGGTAAGGCTTCACGATGTTCTGGAACGTCGCGGGCACGAACCTCGCGCCCTCCGGCACGTGTCGCGCGATCTGCGCGGCGGCCACGACGTAGGGCTCTTCCCAACAGTGCACGACGTCCCACGGACGACAGAGAAGCGGACGCAACGCGCGGCCGTAGAACCGGAGATGGGGGTGGGCTCCGAACCGGACGTCGAGCGGCACGATCGCGCACGCCTCGCCTGGAATAGACTCGAGCTCGATTTCGCGGAGGTCGCCGCGAAGACGCGTGGGGGCCGCGACGGTCACGTCCCACCTGCCGGCGCCCTGCAATGCCATCTCGTGCGCGAGCCGCCTGTTCTGCGCGACCACGTACGAGTGTCCGATGGTGAGGAGCCGCCTCAGTCGATCCTCCGCGCAAGGAAGAGGGGGCCGCAGCGCCGGCTCCGGCCAGCGATGAACGCAAAGCCGGATTGTTCGAATGCCGATCGGCACCGCGCCAGGACGTCTGGCACGCGGTCCTCGTGGTACTCGCCGACAAACTGCGCGACCGATCGAAGCGTCTCGCGACCGCCCTCGACGATGTCCGCTTCCGCCCCTTCCGCGTCGATTTTCACGACCGCGGCCGTGCCGCCGGCACGCGCCACGACCGTGCGGAGGTCCACGGCCGGGCACCCAGACGAAGGTCCGGCCGCCTCCGACGGGTGAGGATAGTTCGTAGCGATGATGCTGCCGTCGCTGACGAACAGGTCGAGCACACCCGGAACACGACTGACCGCCTCGGCGTACGCCCGCACGCGGCGCTCGAGGCGATTCGCGACGATGTTCTCGGTGAGGATCCGGAACGCGTGCGGATTGGGTTCGTAGGCTTCAATCTGGACGGAAGGAAACCTGGCCGCGCAGTCGAGCGTGAACGCGCCGATGTTCGCGCCGATGTCAACGATCGTGTCACCCGGCTGCGGAACGGCGAACTGCCGGCGATAGCAGGCGTTCGCGAAGATCTCGAAAAACAGGAACACAGGCGCGTCGCCTGCACCGTGGAGAAGAACCAGTCCGTTTCGGAAGCGCAGCGGCGGTATGGCGGCCCCGGCGCGGTGCGCCTGCCAGACTTCCGCGCCGTTCGACAGTTGCTTTGTCAGTAGCGCGCGCAAACGGGCGCGTCGCGCAAGATCGATGATCGCTCTCACGGCTGCCGCTCGAGCGGTGGCGCGTACGGCGCGTCGCTGTCGCGCACGCGGCGCCATGCCGCCAGCGTACGCCGCGAGACCGGCTTGCGCACCCGCCACGCGTCGCGCGCGTTCGCAGCGACCTCCTTCACGACCCAGCGCAGGCCCCCGGGGTCGTCAACGTCCCAGCGCGCGCGCATCCTGAAGTACAGCGCCAGCCGGGCCGGCACCAACCACACCAGCCGTCGAAGCGGCTCGTTGTAGAGCGCATTGAGACAGTCGTTTCGGGTGACGTAGCGCAGGTATCGTTGTGGCGTCCTGCCGGATGCGTCCTGCGCATGAATCACCAGCGCATCGGGCAGGTAGACCACGCGCAACCCGTGATCAAGAAGCCGCAGACAGTACTCTTTTTCTTCACCGTAGAACACGAAGCTCTCGCGATAGCCGCCAAGCCTCAGAAAGACGTCGCGGCGGAGCAGATGCGCGAAACCAATATAGGCGGCGATGTAGCGCGACGACTGTCCGCGGGCCGGCTGCATGGTTTCGGGCCAGGGCCGGCCGTCGGGATTTGCCTGGGCAAACGCGACCGCCGCCACCTCCCCGTCACGGGACAGGATCTCGAGCGCTCGTTCGACCCCCGCGCCTTCGAGAAGAGCGGCGTCGTCGTCCAGCAGCAGCACCGCGCCGCCCGTGGCCTCGCGCATGAGCGTGTTGCGGCCCACGATATTGCCGGAGCCGCGGTCGTCACGAATCACGCGCAGGCGGGGCTGCGGCGCGATCGTCGTCGTCACCCGCACGTCCGACGCATCGTCGAACACGAGAATCTCCGGCGAGAGGTGCGAGATGTGACGGAGCGACTCCAGGCAGCGCTGGAGTGAGCGCTGGCGATTGCGTGTGGTGATGCCGACGGTCAGGAGCGGCTTGACGTCAGACATATGCGGGAGCCGGACTGCGGAGCGTATCGATGGTATGGCGAAGATCGAAGCTTGACGCATAGGTCGCGAGACCGCGGGCCTCGAGCGACGAGCAGGCGGCAGGATCCGCGAGTAGCCCGCGTGCCGCGGCCAGGAGCCCGTCGAGGGAAGGCGCCAGCGCGACGGCACCCGTCTCACGCCAGACGGTCTCTGTGAGTGGACCTTCACACGTGACGACGGCGCGTCCGTTGGCGAGTCCAGCCATCACTGACGTGCGCCGCGTGGTGACACCGTCGGGATAGGGCTGGATAAGAAGATCACAGGCCTGGAGATGCAGCGAGAGATCGCGAGTGGCGGCGCGTCCCGTGGCGGCAAGGCGACCGCGAAACACCGGCCGATCGGCGAGGATCCGTTCCACGAACGTGCGGCTTCCAGCGCCCATGCAGAGCGCGGTTGCGCGGGAGTCGGCCGTAAGCAGGTCGCCCAGGGCCCGACGGACCAGCGGCGCGATATGGTCGCCGTACGAACCGAAATGTCCAATGAGCCGGTGGCCGTCTGCAATTGACGCGATGCGTGCGGCGCGAACAGCCTCGGGGCAGATGACATGCGGGACGGCAGAAGGAATCGGGAGCGTCACCGCGCGGCCGGCCGCGTCGGCGCCATACGGCGCGAGGTAGCGCCGCCAGGCGTCGGTGGAGAGGTACACACAGGTCGCGGCGTCCAGGAGCCTGCGCGCCATCGCGCGCTGCGCGACCGCCTGAACGAGATGATCCGGCCGCCAACGGAAATAGAGGTAAGGCTCGTGAAACATCACCCGAACATCGGTACCCGCACGCTTCCGCGACTGGAGCCACCGGCAGAACGGCAGATTTGTTCCGCAGCGGCCGAATACGGCCGGCACGTACTGGACGAGCAGGCGCGATGACGGATCGCGATCGAGGTGGAGGGTGAGCGCGCGCATCGCCTCCGGACCAAAGCGATCCTGGAGAGTGACTGCGTTGACGCCTTCGGGAGTATTCCAGCGGACGGATGCGGGCGGAGCATACACGGCGACGCTGTCCCCCTGCCGTGCGAGGGCTTCGGCGACCTGCGCGGTGTAGTCGCCGACTCCGCCGCAGTCGGGCGGCAGTTCCGGGGTGAGGATGTGCCAGCAACGCGTCATCGAGACGTCGCGCTCCGGGTACGTGTTGAAGCTGAGCCTCGCGCGGCATCCGTGAGGACGTCTACGAGCGCCGACAGGTGGGCGTCGAGCGACATCTCGCTGGCGATCGCGAGTGCGCCGCGACTCAGGCGTGCTTGGAGGTCGGGGTTTCCCAGCACCTCGGCGAGCGCCTCCGCGAACGCCACGTGTCCACCCCGCGGAGGCACGAGCAGCCCACTCACGCGGTGGCGCAGCCATTGACGAATGCCGCCCGTGTCGAACGCCACCGCCGGGACTCCCATCGCGGCGGCCTCGAGACCGACCAGCCCAAACGGCTCCGGCCACACGCTCGGCACCGCGAGCACGGAGGCGCGCGAGAGGGCCAGAGTGCGGTGATCGGTGTCGAGCCAGCCGGGAAATCCAGCGTGGATCCTCTCGCGAGATGCGAGGCGCTCCCAGGCGCCTCGCTGCGGACCGTCGCCCGCCATCACGAGAGGGATCGGTCGACCCAGACGTTGTGACGCGGATGCCACCGCCCGGATGAGTACGTCGCCACCCTTGAGATCCGTCATCCGTCCGAGAAAGAGGACCGTGTGACCTGCGCCGCGGACGGCAGGCTGCGGGGTCGACGAGGGAAAGAGCGGAAGCATCGCCAGGCGGTTTCGCGGTACGCCGTGCCGCGCGTACTCCTCGGCCATGTGATCGCTGGCGACGACAACGGCGGCGTAGCGCGCGAGCAGCCGCTGCTGTCCCCGGGCCCAACGGTAGCCATTCGCAAACGCACCGGGGCGCAGCGGCCCGCAATGTCGCGGCCCATACAAAGCCAGACACGCGGGACCCAGCGTGCGGCTGCAGGCGACGCGGGAAGGAAATGCGTGCGTCTTCAGCGCGCTGACGCAGGTGCCGAAGTAGCCGTGCATGAACTTCACCACCGGCCATTCATCGAGCGCGCGCCGCTCGACGTCGAGGGGCGCCATGTTGTTCGAGAAGCAGACGTCAGCTCCCCAGCTGCGCAACTCGGCAAACGCCTTATCGAGGTCGGATGGTTCGACGGCAATCGAGGGTCCGTCCACGGCGCCGACGAGTGGCGTGCCGCCGCGCCTGCGCACGAACAGCAACGCAACCGCATGCCCGCGCGCGCGGAGGGCCGGAATGATGGCCGACAGGTACGTCTCGACTCCACCCTCGGCGTGCAGTGCGTCCTGGGCGACCACGATCTTCATACGCCCGCCTCGGCCGGTGTGAACACGGCGTGTCCGTCGCGAGCGAAGAGCTCGGCGCCCGCATCGAGCGGCGCCGCACGCAGTCCGAGGGACGCGATCGTGTCGCGCGCGTACGCGGCGTCGATTCCGAACCCCGGCCAGCATTGCGGATGCATTTCCGCGACGATTCTCAAACGCGGACCGGCCGCGCGGATCGTTTCGCGCGCGCCGCGAAGCGCGTGGAACTCCCCTCCCTGCACGTCCATTCGAATGAAGGTTGGAACAATTCGCAACTCACTGCAGACTTCGTCCAGTGTCACCACGTCCACCATGCGGCGCATCGGGCTGCCCGCGACGTCAACCGCCGCGGCCAGCGCGTTGACGTACGGCTCGTCGTATTCGTAGAGCGTGGCGTGACCGCGGGCGGCTCCGGCCGCCGCTTCGATCAGGGTGATAGCGGCATCCGCTCCGGCGTTGTAGACAAAATGACGCCGGGCGATCGACGCGCTCCACGCGGTGGGCTCGAGAGCGACCACGCGGCCTCCCGGTCCCGCGCGGCGCGCCTCGAGAACGGCGTAGATACCGAGAAACGATCCGACGTCCAGCACGACCTCGCCCGGCGCAACCTCGCGCTGGACGAAACGGTAGAGCGCCGCTTCGGATGCATGGGGCACGAGGTGACGGACCCTCGGGTCAATTCGAACGATGTCGTCGTGCACGCGCCATGGCATGCCTGTTTTCCGGTACCTGGCGCGGAGCCATAGCGCGTAGGCGCGTTGCGCGGCCACGAGCGCGGGGTTCCGCATCGATCGTCAGCGTTCCCGCCGCTCCGCCAGACGCCTTGGGACCGCTCGTACCGCCTGGAGACCCGTGGCCGTCCATCCTGTCCACGACAGCGGCCTCGGCCACGTCGTGCGCGTTCGCGCATGGCTCCGGAGAATCTAGCCGTCCCACCGGTGGTGTAAGAGGCGGCCATTCTTGAGCACGCGTGCCTTGTAGGCGTCGGACAGCGTTCCCACGGTGCTGCTCCCCAGGTGTGAGTACGCCCCCAGGCGTTCGTACCCGCACGTCGCGACCTTCCACCCCGCTGCCCGAACGCGGAAGGCCAGGTCCGCTTCGTCCCATTCCGTCGGCACGAAGGCCTCGTCGAGCGCGCCCGCGCGGTCGAGACACTCGCGGCGGATCACCCAGGGACGGACAATGCTGTCAACCTCCTGGATGCGAAGCCAGTTCCAGGGAAAGGATCCGATGGTGCTCTGCAGTCGCCGCCAGTCGAGCAGGTCTTCCCATCGATCGACCGGCTCGGCCACCGGGTACATGTTCAGACCGCGACTCAATCCGAGAAGCCCGATATCCGCGTGCCGGTTGAAAATCGCGATCAGCTCGGGCACCAGCCAGCCGGCGCGAAGGAACATGTCGTCCTGCCATGCCGCCACAAGCGCTCCACGCGCGGCGGCAAACCCGGCATTCGTGCATCGCAGCTCGTGGGCGTCGTCCATGTGGATCCAGCGCAGGTGGGCCTGCCCCCAAGGGGTGCGCGCTGTTTCCTCGAGGAAGCTCCGCGTGCCGTCGCGGCATCCGTCCTCCACGATGAGAAGCTCGACCGGCTGGCCCGCCGCATGCGCGCGCCAGCTTTCGACGCTCCGCCGGACAATCGCTTCGTTGTTGAAGGTGGGAATGACCACCGACAGCGCAGGCGGCGCGTTGGGCGAAGGAATGGTCACGATGCCCGCCGCGCGTACGCCAGCAGGTTGAGCGCGAGCGGAGTGTGGATGCCGCCCGGTAACAGGCGGCCTGCGCGATAGAGCGCGCGGCGCACAAGGTTGGAGACGAGCGCGGTGACGCCGGGCGCGGCGGGCAGTTCCGGGGGTCCGATTGTCATCCCGACATCACGGAACCCGGCTCGCTCGAGCGCCGTGCGAAGCGAACCCGGCGAAAAATGATTCACGTGCACCAGATTGTCGGCAAGCCGCGGGCGGTAGCCCCGGCGGAGGCGCGCCCGGATGTTCTCCTTCTGGCGCTGTGCAGGACCGCACGGCACTTTGATCACGACCCAGCCGCCGGGCTCCAGGGCATCATGAATCCGCGAGAGGAGGGTGACGGGGTCCGGCACGTGCTCGAGCACGTCGATGAGCGTCACCGCGCCGTAACGCTGCCCCGCGAGTACCAGTCGCTCGACGTTGACGGAATGGATCGGCAATCCCGTTCGGTCGGCCGCAAATGCGGCGGTGCGTGGATTGAGCTCGATGCCTTCGGGATCCCACCCGGCCTTCTGCGCGAGGTGCATGAAGCGTCCGGCGTGCGCGCCGACGTCGAGAAGTCGCGTGCCCCCTGTCCTTCGGCGGGCGAGTCCCGCCAGTACCGTTCGAAAGATCAGATCCTTGTAGTCGCTCTCGAACTCCTGCCGGACCCAGTCCGGGGACCACAGCTGGTCGTAGAGTCGATCGAAAAATCCGGCAAGAGACGGCAGCCGCTCCGGTTGCGTGAACCCGCACGCGTCGCACCGGCGGAACCACACCGTCGCGCCGGTGTACTCGGCCAGCTGCGGATGCTGATCACGGTAGACGTCGAGGTCCAGGATCGCCTCGTGGATGCGTACGAGCGCATGGCCGCCGCAGACCCGGCAGGCGCCGACGTCGACGAAGCCGGCGGGCGTCACGATCCGGCCATCGCGACGATGTCCCGCGACATGTCGTCCCACGTTCGTCCCCGGAGCACGGCGCCGAACGCCAGCGCACGCGCCCTGAAGCTGTCCTTCCCATCGCGCCATGTGCGCAGGCGGGCCGCCAGTTCGGTTGGGCTGTCGGTGTCGTGAAGCAGAAGCGGACGCAGGCCATCCGGGAATCGCTCGGCCACGCCTGCTGATCCCGAGACGACAGCGGGTACGCCGCAGCACAGCGCTTCGTGCACCGCGAGCCCATACGCTTCGTAACGCGCGGGGTGCACCAGCAGGTCGGCAGCGGCCATCAGCGCCGGGACGTCCGTCCGATAACCGAGAAACGTCGTGCGGTTTGCCGCACTCCCGCTCCGTGCCGCTCGTGCCCGCCACGCGTCCAGCTCCGCGCCGCTGCCGGCGACGAGCAACTGGGCATCCCAGTCTGAACGGCGGCAAAGCTCGCACCATGCGGAAAACAGCGTGTCGAACCCCTTTCGCCGATCGCCCAGAGCGCCAACGAACAAGACGAGCGGGCTGTGGGCGTCGTATCCGAGCGTGGCTTTCGCTCGCGACGAATCGACGGGCGGCAGAAAGCGGAGGGGATCGATCCCGTAGTAGACGCGCCGGGCGCGCACGGGATCGACGCCGACGCGCTGGACAAGGTCGTCTACGGTCCTGTCGCTGTTGCAGACGATCAGGCGCGCCCGCGTCAGCGCGCGCCGTTCGGACGCGGCGTAGCGCCGATGCCGCGTCGCGACAATCGCGGAGCGCACGACGCCAGCCGCCGACGGCGTGTACGCGGCGTGCACGTAGTGCGCCCACGACACGTCACCGGCGTCGATGTTGCCGCCATTGGCCACGACGTGTCCGCCGGCCGCCAGCACACGGCGCGCGTGCTTCGCGGCCATCGTGGTGAGCAGCGGCTCTCCGAGGCTGTGTGCACCGAACGGGCGGGGCACGTGATGCACGTGAACGCCGGGAAGCGCGGACAAATCGGGTGAGACACGGTGGGCGACCAAGTGGACGTCACCCTCTCCGCGGCGGGCGAGATACGACGCCAGCGCATGGTTGGCCGTGTCCATTCCGCCGACCGGCACGAAGTCACCGGACGCCAGCAGCCAGGGCGTCATACGCGGGCCGGCCCGCGGGCCGCAATCAGACCGTGCAGCGCCCCGGCGAGAAACCAGAACAGGAGCCCGATCTGCGTGACGAACGGCGTAAACGTGAAGATGAGCGCCGCGGTCCCCAGGTTGGCCGCGAGCACCACCGCCGCGCACGCGCGTACTCTGGCGTCGCGGTCGGTGCGCGCGATGTGAGCCTCGGTCGCGAGCGTGACAACCAACGCGCCGACAGAGAGAAACAAGAGCACGATACCGCCGTCGATCGCCCAGCCGGCCACCTGAATCTCCACCCACAGGGGCTGTGCGTCTGGCGCCGCACCGGACCCGAAATACACGGCGATCATTCCCCATCGTCCCAAGCCGGCGCCCATTGGATATTTCTGCAGGAGCTCGCCGAACGTGTAGGCGAGCTGACCTCCCCGGGAGCCCGCGTACAGGGCGACCGGGTCCTGCGCGAAGAGCGTGAACGTCCGCTCCGCGATGGTCTCTCCTCCGAGCATCAGCGCGAACGAGAACGTCGTGACGACAATGCCGGCGGCGATGCCCCCGAAGAACATCGCGCGCGACTTGCGCTCCTGCACCATCAGCACGGCGAAGTACGTCGCCAGCATCAGCACCGAGACGATGAGAGACACCCGTACCTGGCTCAGGTAAATCGCCGCGATTCCCGCAAACGATGCGCCGAGCGCCGCGAGCCGTTTCCACCACGCAATCGCGCTGCTGGCGAACACGAGCCCCAGCAGTGCCGCATACATGCCGGGGCCCGCCACCGCGCCTGGCGTATCGAACAGGCCTGGCGGCCGCACAATCAGTCGTCCGTCGGGGCCGCGATACGTCACGGTGTCGAGTCCGTACAGCGACTCGCTCATGAGCCGGGACATTTCCGGCGGCATCCACCGCGCCGGGTCGTAAACCTGGAGAACGCCGACGAGCGCGTTCAGGCCGTTGCAGATGAGCAGCAGTGCCATCAGGCGCGCCAGGCGTTCGGGCGTCCGTACGAACGTGCCGGCCCAGAACATGGGCGCGATCACGGACAAATACAGGACCAACTGCGCCAGCCCGACCAAGGCGGACGAGGTCAGCGGGTGAAAGAACATGACGACGAGGTACGCCATACACCCGAGAATCCACGGCTGCGCCTGATGCGGGCGCGACGTTTTGGCGACGGCGCCCGCCCACCACAGGAGGGTCGCGAAGGAGATCGCAAAGGACGCGATCCGGATATACAGGCGGAATTGCTGGCTGCCCGGCAGATACAGCAGCGCGGGAATGGCGGTCTGACTGATGACGAAGAACTCTGGAAAGCCCCAGCGCTCCGTGCGGGCGGGCGCGCCCGACGCCGTCGCCGTGCCATTCGCCAGCGCGGTGACCGCCTTCATACTGATTGCTCCAGCGGCGGGCGGGGGCGCACGGTTTCGAACACGCGCGCCAGGTCCGCAGCCATTCGATCGGGGGCGAACCGCGCGACCGCGGCGGCACGCGCGCGCGCGCCTATCGACTCGCGGAGCGCCGGATCGGCGGCGAGCCGGTCGATTGCCGCGGCCAGCGCCTTCACGTCGCCGGAGGGAGCCACGAGCGCGTCCCGCCCGGCCTCGACGAGCTCGGCGGCGCCCCCATTCGCCGTCGTCACCACGGGGCGCCCGCATGCCATCGCTTCGGCGATGACCAGACCGAACGGCTCCGGATCGCGGCTCGCGTGCACGAGGACGTCCAGGGAGCGCATCGCGGGGGCCGGATCGAGGAAGCCGGTCAGCCCCACGCGCGAGTGAAGCGCGCGCGCGCCGATCATGGATTCCAGATTGCGTCTCGTGTACTGGCTGCCGGAAGTGTCATACAGCGGGCCGCCGATGATGTAGCCCCGGATCGGCCGGGACGTGGAGACGCGCTGCAGGGCATCGAGAAACACGTCGTGTCCTTTCCACAGCGCGAATGTGGCGACGAGCCCGACCCGCGTCACGTCCGGGGGGGCCGCGGGCAGCCCCGCGAGCGCGTCGAGGTCCAGGCGGGGCCCGGCGGGGGCGAATGCGTTCAGGTCCACGGCGTTTCGCACGACATGCACAGGAGGCGGCTCGGGAAGGATCGAGACGACGTCGGCGGCCACGCTGTCTGAGTTCGCGACGATGGCGTCGCATTGGCTCGCATATCGCCGAAGCAGCCAGCCCGTCAGCCGCCGCCGTGCGACGTATTCGTGCATGTGCCACACGACCGCCTCGCGCGGCAGCCGTACCCGTGCGCCGAGCACGTGCGCCTTCAGGCCGTTGGTGTGAATGATGTCGGGCTGGAACTCGGACAGCGTTCGGCGCAGACGCGCCTGGTATGAGCGCAGCGCGGCCACGCCGGCGCAGAGTCGCAGCCCGAGCAGGAGCGTGGCGGCGGGACTCCAGCGCTCACGAACGGCAGCCGACTCGCCGACACGGCCCAGCGCGGGCGGCATCGGCACCACGGAGCACAAGACGCCGGCGGCCTCCAGGCGGCCTTGCAACGGGCCATGTCCCGGCAGCACCACCTGGAAATCCCAGCCCGGGCGCGCAGCGCGAAGCCACGTAATCATCCCCAGCAGCGCCACCTCGGATCCGCCCAGCTGATCGGACACGCTGAGCCAGCTAATCCGCATGGCGGGTTCTGCTCATCAACGCCTTGCGCGCGACCACGAGCACGTTGTCGGAGAGCGCACGTGGGAACAGGCCCGATACGAACGCGGGATAGCACGCGGCCGCGAACGGGATCCGACCCGCGCCGGTGAATTGAATGGTGATGTCCTCGAGCGCATTCTCGGCGGCAATTCTGCGCAGATCGGTATCGAGAAGCGCCGTCTGGTGCGCAGGATAGCTGTTGTCTCGAAACGCGGAGAAGTGTTCTTTCAGCAGGAGCGCGCCCAGGCTCACGAGACTCCGTTGATTGGGGGTGGTGACCAGCAGCCAGCCCCCGGGCCTGAGGATACGCACGAGCTCCCTGAAGAACGCGCGCGGGTTCTCGAGATGCTCGATCGTTTCAAGCGAGGCCGCGATGTCAGCCGAGTCGTCAGCGACGGGAATCGCGTCGCGGTTCAAATCGGCCGTGAAGAATCGGGCGTCGGGCGGAAACCCGTCGTATCGCACCGCGTCCACGCCGATGTAGGAGTTCGCGAGATCCCCGAGTAGTGCCTTCAGCCGCCCCGTGCCGCACCCGACATCCACGACCGCGCCGTGAGCCGACCGCCGCCGCAGCGCGTGCACGGCCGCCGCGTAAATCGCCGCGCCGCTCCCGCCGAGGCTCTGCCGCGCGCGAGACCGGAGCGCGGGATCGCAGGGGCCCGTCATGCCGCGGTCGGAACGCTGACCGAGAGCAGCGCGGCCGCGAGGCGCGGGAGTACGACCGACGGATCGCAGCGGGCCGCGGCGTGCGCGGGACCAGCGGCGCCAAGCCGCGCGCGGAGCGCCGCATTTGAGACCAGATCGTGGAGCGCCACCGTGAGCGCTTCGGGATTCCCCGGATCGACAAGACGGCCGCAGGAGTCGTCCACGATTTCCGGTGCGCCGCCCATCCGGATCGTCACCACCGGAAGGCTGGCACAGAGCGCTTCGGCGAACACCACGCCGAACGGTTCAGGTTCCAGGTTGGCTTGCGCGAGCAGGTCCGCGCCCGCCATGCAACGGCGAACGTCGCGCCGCTCACCTAGCAGCCGCACGCGATGCGCAAGACCGAGGCGCCGCGATTCAGCTTCGATGGCCCCCGCATACGCGCGCTCATGAGGCCGCTGCGCGCCGCCGGCGATCCAGAGCGTCCACGGCAGTGAGGTGAGTCGCGCGAGCGCGCGAATCAGTTCCAGGTGCCCCTTCCACGGTTCGAGCCGGCTCGCGGCAAGGACGACAATATCCGAGGGAGACGCGCCCTCCGCCATTCGAACGTCGAGGCGATCGTCCGTCGTCGCGCTCTCCGGTTTCACGGGGCAGTAGACGACGCGACGGGGAGCCTTCGGCTGCAACGCCGGCGCGCTCTCCGCGGTCCAGTTGCTGTTACAAATGACGAGGTCCGCGGCAATCGCGCGCGAGGCCCGCTCGACGAGGGATCTGCCGGTCGCGCGGTCGTGCTGCCAGAGCACGCAGGGGATGTGGCAGGACTGCGCGACGCCGCCAAACAGGGCGTGCGACCAGGGTGCGTGGCACACCACCGCGCCGTAGGGATGCTGGCGCAGCTTCGCGCGCAGGCGCTGGCGGGCGCGGAGGACAGACGCCGGACGGCTCAACCTGACGTGTCCGAGCGGCTCGACCGACACGCCTCGATCGCGTAATTCTCCAGAGAGCCGGCCGTCCGCCGCCACCGCGAAATCGAACGCCAGCCCACCCGGAAGGTCCGCCAATTCAGCCAGCGTCACCAGCATGCGCTCGATGCCGCCGTAGAGACGTCCGCTCGCGACATGCAGGACCCTCACGGTCTGTCTCGAGTAGCACGTACGTCCTGAACCAGGGCTGGCCGCTCCGTTGTCGCGGCCAGCCACACCCTGGTCGTGGCTCGTTGCTGGTAGTACCAATTCAGCGGAAACACTCCACTCGGCTAGAAGAATCGCTGCGGTACGACGAGCGTGTCGTTCGGCTGCACGAGATCGCTCATCCTCGCTCTGATTTCGACGAGCTTCGCGTTGACGATGCGCAGGATCTTCGTGCGATTCTGCGCGCCGCGCTCCGTGACGCCGCCGGCCATCGCAAGCGCCCGCTGCACCGTGACGTCGCCGTCGAGCACGTACGTGTTCGGGGTGCGGACGAACCCATTCACGATGAACGTCTGCGCCTTGGGGACGTTGACCGTGTCGCCGTCGCGCAACAGAATCTGTTGGGCCCTGCCGTTCCGCAGATCCTCCATCGTGACCCGCTGCGGCGGCGGCGGCGCTTTCGCGGGATCGACCGGACCTTGAGCGCCCTGCCCCGCCGGCTTGCGGTACACCTCGACGTACGAACCGGCTTCGGCCGTCGGTGAACCCGCCTGGGCGAGGACGTCCATGATCGTCACGGCGCCCTTGAGCGGCACGGCCCCGGGGATGCGCACCTGCCCGTTCACATAGACGACCTGGCTGCGGTAGGTCTCGACTTCGATGTTCACCTGCGGATTCACGAGGAACCCGTTCGGCGGGCCCAGGCGCTTCTTGAGGTCGGCGACGATCTGCCGCAGGGACAAGCCCCCGGCGGGCACCCGGCCGATCAGCGGGAAATCGAAGGCCCCGTCGCTGTCCACGGTTACGGTCTTCGTGAGTGTCGGCTCCTCGAACACCGTGACAGCCAGGCGATCCTGCGGACCGACGATGTACTCGGCCGTCAGCGCGGGATTGGCGGACTGGGCGAACAACAGGAGAGAAAAAAGGATCATCATGGTTCAGGACCCGTACGTCAGTGACGCATACACGCGCCGTCTCACATATCGACGTTCGTCGAGCACGCTCAGCCGGCGATTCACCTCGAACGTGACGCCCAGGCGCATGTTTTCCCGCAACTTGAAGCCTGCCCCTCCGCCCACGGTCTCCGCCCTGTCACGACGGACATCGCCCTCGAGCAGGCGATGCCGGTACACCATCGTCTGCCGCCCGCCGAGCGCCTGGACGTCCAGGCGGCCCACGAGCTGGTGGGTCACCGTCAGGCGCCCGCCGGTCGACAGGTAGTAGGGCTCCAGATCTTCGAAGGAATACTGGACGTCACGCGCGAGATCGAGCTCGAACTTCGTGCGATCCACCAGTGTGTAGCCGAGGCCCGCCTGGACCGTGACGCCGCTGTAGTCCGGGATGTCCGAGCTGAGCGGCCGGAAACGGCGGTATCCGACCGCGATGCTGCCGCGGATGAGAGACGTGGGATCGAACTGCAGCGCCGGCAGCACCCGCAGCGTGTCGGCATCGCGCTCCTGTGCGGCATCGAAACGATCGCGCTGCAACGAGGCGCTGGTGGTAAAGGTCGTGAGTGGCGTGAGGAATATCTGCACGCCGGCCTCGACACTATCGGTGCGCGAGTTCAAGGTGCGTGAAAGGTCCACCCCACGGAACCGCGCGCCGGCGTCAAAGTCCAGATCGAAGCGGCGCACGCTGGCGACAATGGCCGTGCGCGAGCTGACCATCATCCGCGCGCCAGACATCAACGTGCGCTGGGTGCGCGGGGCGCGGACATCGATCTCCGCGTTCATCCGATCTTTCGTCGCGAGCCATCCGGCCGAGGCGTAGGGCCGAAGCCGGCCGAGGTCCGCGTCGAGCCTGACCTCCGTTGTCGAATTGATCGACCGTTCATTCTTGAACTTCCTGAAATACACCATGTCGGTGGCGCTGCCGTACGACAGCAGCAGCCGGCCGCCGCGAAGTCGTGCGACGAGACGCGGGACCACCGTGGCGGTGAAGTCTTCCTGGGGATTGTTTGGATCGTTGAACACATTGGAGTCGGTCCCGATGTTGTTAATCGACACCGACGGCCGCAGGCCGAGTGGCCCGATATGCACGGGCATCGATTCGATGGGCTCGGGCGACTGTGTCTGTGCGTCCGCGCGGGCGGCCAGCATGCCACTGGCGGCGATCAGAAACAGGACGAACGTCGTGCGAGTTGCGGAAGGGGTCATGATGCCCGGGACTTCAGGCGCGTGATGCCGAGTTGCCGCGTTTTGCGATACAGGTTGGCGCGTTCGATGCCCAGGACGCGTGCGGCGTCGGTCATACGCCAGCCGTACGCCTCGAGGACCGTCGCGATGTAGTCGCGTTCGAATGCCTGACGTGCCTCACGAAGGCTGGCGAGAGACGCGTGTGCCAGACGCGGGCGCGCTTGCGGCTGCTGCAGGTCGGCCAGCACGTCTTCCTGGCGGATCAGGCCCCCCTCGCATCGTTTGGACAGCCGAAAAAGAGCCTCCCGAAGCTCAACGAGGTTCCCCGTCCACCGAAGGGCCGCCAGCGCGGTCCGGGCCGCGGGCGCGAGGCCGCAGGGGGCGGCGCGACCGGCGCCGATCTCGGTCAACACGGCGTCGATCAACGCTGGAAGATCTCCGGAACGATCGCGCAACGGAGGGACGTCGATCCGCAGCCGCTGGAGACGTTGGTACAGCTCCGGCCGGAACCGATGGTTGTGCACGTCGAATTCGAGGCCAGGCGTCGCGGTCGCCATCAGCCGGAACCTGACGGGTGCGGTCGTCTTCCTTAGGCGCATCTCCCCGTCGCGCAATAACCGCGACAGCCGCACCTGTGCGGCGACCGGCATCTCTCCCACACCCGCCAGGAGGATCGTGCCGGCGCCCACCCTGGCAAGCGCGCTCTCCGCACTGACCGTCTCGTACTCCGATCGGGATGCCTTCCCGCCACCAAAAAGCTCCGCGGCTGCGGCGTGGCTATCCGTACAGTCCACGCTGACAAAAGGCTGACGCGCACGCGGACCGGCCTCGTGGATCACTCGCGCCACCCGTTCCGGGCTGAAACCGGGTTCCGCAACGATCAGGATCGTGTCGTGAGACCCCACGGCGCGTCGCGCCACGTCCGCAGCATGCCGTACTGACGGAGCCGTGCCGATCAGTTCAGCAGGCAACTGCAGGTCCGTGACAGGCCCGGTAGCGGCGTGGTGGTGCATGGAAATAAGAACGGGGGGAGCTTCGCCCTCTCAGTCACACACGGCTCCAGGGCGGCGGCGTCTCAGCCGCTGAACTGGATCCCTGAAAAGCGCGTGAAACCCCTACATGCTGCCAGTAATTTGAATTTGTGTCAAGAGTGATACAAATTATGTAGTAACTTAGACACCCGACGCTTGGGGTGGGTGCTGCTGCTGTCGGGTCACTCGGCGCGTCACACCGCGCAGATCGAGGAAGTGAAGGCGAGCGCGGGGTATCCCGTCAAGTAAGCGGACGGGCACTCCGAACGAACTGTCGGGTGGATTACGGCTACTGGTACGCAATCCGGTGGCACCCGGACCTTGTACAATCGACGTTCCTCGGCAACGGACTGCAAGGAGGAGCCGGAGATGCATGTCTGAACATCAGGACGTTCGTGACTTGCTCGATCGGGCGGAACGCGCCGCGACGGCTGGCGACCTGGCGTCCGCTGATGAGTTGCTGAGAGGCGCCGCACGCATTCAGGAAGAAGAACTGGGCCCCCTCCATCCGGATCTGGCCAACACGCTGAACAACCTCGCCATCGTCGCCGAAACAACAGGGCGCCTGAGCGACGCCGAGACGCTCTATCGGCGGGCGGCCGCCATCGCGGCGGCGTCGCTTCCTCCCGACGATCCGATGGTCGCGGCAAGCCGGCAGAACCTTGAAGACTTCTGCCGTGCGCGTGGGCTGCCGGTCGATGCGCCCGCCGGCATCGCGCCAGCGCCGGACGCCGAGCGGGACATGAACGCCGTCGCGGATACACATCCGTCAGAGGCGGACAGGACGCCTGCTGCTGTCCGGCCTCCCAATGCCAGCGTTACCGCGAAGTCGGCGCCTCCACCACCCGCTGCGCCGCGGTCCGATCCTGGCCCGCCAGCGACGATTGCTTCTCAGCCGTTGACTGCTCCAACTCCAGGGCGAGCTCCCTCGCTCGCATGGGTGGCCATCGGAATTGTCGTTCTCGTAGTTGTCGTGCTCCTTCTATGGCGACCGTGGCCGGCTCGCGACGTGTCGACACCAGCGCCGCCGACGCCTGAGCCTTGGGCAGCGCAACCCGCCGAGGCTGCGCCACCGCCAATTGCCGCACCGCCCGCCAGGCCCGCCCCGAGCGAGCAGCCAGGACCGCCGAAGGCCGCACCTCGTGGCGACGATCCAAACGTCACTACTGACAAGCCGTCCGCGGCCGGTGCCATCACTCTGGCCACCGCGCAGCTATGCCGTACCTTCTCGACGGGTGGCAGCAGATGGCGCTGCGATCCCGTTGGTGACTCCGTGGCGCCGGGACCGCTCGTCTTCTACACGCGTGTCAGGTCCCCGCGCGACGCGGCTGTGGTGCATCGCTGGTATCGCGGCGGCACGCTGCGGCAATCCGTGACGCTCAGGACCAGGGCGAGCGCGAGCGAGGGCTATCGGACCTATAGCCGGCAAACCGTGCACGACGGTGACTGGCGAGTGGAGATCAGGAGCGCGGGCGGCAACCTGCTGGACGAGCGGCGGTTCACCGTGCGATGAGAGCGCGGCGCGAAGGGGTGCCAGACTCTCCGCGACGAAATATGTGTGGTGGTCCTCGCCGAAATACTTACCGAGCAACGCATCTGGGGGTCGAGCCGTCTCCAACCGCCTGACGCAGCAGATCGCGTCGTCGCCCGAGATCGGTCAGGCGGCTGGCCGGGCGGCTACGCGGTCAACTCGTCCATCAGCGGCAGCCCGTGCTGCCGGCGCGACTCGTTGCCGTCGAAGGCAGCGGAGATCTTGTACAGCTCGAAACGACCGTCCCGTGCTGTGGGCGCGATACGCTTCAGCAGCGTCTGGCGGCGGCGGGCCGTCATCGGACGGAAGCCCCGCGCGATCGCGAGGTTCTGGCGAAGCACCCGCATGGTATCGATGCCGCTGACCAGCGTCGCGATCGGCAGGCTCAGCGTGTAGCGGATCGCTTCCTGCGGCGTGACCGCCCGCGCCGTGACCGATCGGGCGTCGCCGCCCAGACTCTTCATGCCGATGGCCGCGATGCCGCGCCGGTTCAATTCCGGCAGCACGCGGCGCTCGAAGCTGCGAAACGACGCGTCGAAGCAGTTGAGCGGCAGCTGGCAGGCGTCCCACGGGTAGTCGTGCGCCAGCATCTGCAGGTGCAGCTCCGGATCCTTGTGCCCGGTGAACCCGACGAAACGCACTTTGCCCTGCTGCCGGGCCCGATCGAGCGCTTCCACGGCGCCCCCGCGCGCGAAATACTTCGCCGGCTCGTCGTCGAAGATCACCTCGTGGATTTGCCAGAGATCGAGGTAATCCGTTTTCAGCCGGCGCAGTGAGTCCTCCAGCTGCCGCATGGCCGTGCGCGCATCGCGGCCGTGGGGGCAGGCCTTCGTCATCAGGAAAACGTTGTCGCGCCGTCCGACCAGCGCCTTGCCCATGCGCGTCTCGCTCACGCCTTCGTTGTAGTCCCAGGCGTTGTCCATGAACGTGATTCCGCCGTCGATCGCGGCATGGACCAGCCGCGTCGACTCACGCTCTGTCTTTGGCAGGCCGAGATGCCAGCCGCCGAGGGCCAAGATCGAGACAGGGATTGAGGCTCGCCCGAAAGGGCGGGTCGGGATTGCAACTGACGGTTTCGCCATCTCACCTCCGGCTCATGTGGGCCGCAACGACGCTCGGTCTCGCGAGATGATACCGGAAGAGTGTGTGCGTCCGTCACGCCGCTTGGCCGCATTCGCACGGACCAGCGACTGCTGGCCCCAATTGCACGCGCCGCGCGGCTGGGCTATTCTTCCGCTCGGCGTTTGCAGGACGCCTCCAGTCCGCGGGAAGGGCGGCGCCCACCTGTCACAGTCTTCTTGCGGTAGTCACACCGACCTTTCTTCAGCCCATGAGGCGGACGTGGGCGCCTATTGAAGGAGGTCGTCCGTGTCCACGCCGAAATCGTCCCGGCCCGCCAACCTCGAACAGCAACGCAAGCTCGCCAAGGATCTGATCCGTGCCGCGCGTGACGCCGACCCGGCGGCGCTCGCGCGCATCCGAGCGGTTCGCCCCGCCGCCGCCGCGCCGCGATCGCTCAAGCTTGCCGACGCGCAGCTTGCCCTGGCCCGCGAGAGAGGTTTCGAATCGTGGCCGAAGCTCGTGGTCGACCTCC
Organism: Acidobacteriota bacterium; assembly: GCA_031404215.1. GTDB lineage: Bacteria > Acidobacteriota > Vicinamibacteria > Vicinamibacterales > 2-12-FULL-66-21 > JALZOC01. The sequence continues at coordinate 1,694 of JANNHC010000361.1, read as the reverse complement.
AGGGCCGCGACGTCAAGGCGTTCTGCGATGCCGTGCGTGGCGGCGACACGGCCGGCACGCAGCAACTCCTCGCGTCAACACACGTCCGGAAACGGATCAACGATCCGATGTTCGCCTTTGGTCAGCGGGCTGCGCACATCGCCGCGAACAACACAACGATGTCGAGGATCCTTATCGCTGCCGGCGCCGATGTGAACATGAAAAGCGATTGGGAGAACGGTCCCTACACCGTGCTCGACAACGCCAGCGAGGACACGGCACGATTCCTTCTGAAGCACGGCGCGACACTCACGGCGAACGTGGCGGCGCGCCTTGGTTGGCTCGACGAACTACGGGCGCTCGTGAACGGCGATGCCGCCCTCGTTCACGCGCGGGGAGGAGACGGCCAGCAGCCGCTCCACGAGGCGAGGACCATCGGGATTGCCGACTTCCTGCTGGACCGCGGCGCCGGCATAGATGTCCGCTGTATCGATCACAAGTCCACGCCGGCGCAGTACGCGCTCGTCGATCGCCCGGACGTCTGCCGGCGTCTACTGGAGCGCGGCGCGACCCCAGACATCTTCATGGCAGCCCGGCTTGGGGACATTACCCTCGCGACACGCCTGATGGACACCAATCCGGCCTGCGCCGCCGCGCGCATCAACGAACCCGGATACCCGCTGGTTCCACCGTTCAACATCTATTGTTGGTCGATCGGGTTCGGCACATCTCCCCACGAGGTCGCGCTGAAGTTCGATCATCGAGACGTCCACGATCTGCTCGTTGCTCGGAGCCCTGCACCGATCCGATTCATCAACGCGCTCCTGGCCGCGGACGAGCGCGCGGCGAACGCTGTCCTCGCGGAGGATCCGTCGCTGCTTCCTTCTCTTACACGCCAGGATCATGCGCAGCTGGCACACGCGATCTTTCACGAGCGCTTCGACGCGGCCGATCTCATGCTCAGTCTCGGGTTCGACCCGGCCGCACCCGGCGTCGACGGGGGAACAGCGCTGCATGCCGCCTGCTGGGTGGGCAGCGTGCGGTTGGTTGAACGCCTGCTCGCGCGGGGCGGCGTGCGGCTCGACGCCAGGGATCCGACCCATCAGAGCACGCCGCTCGGATGGACGGCGTTCGGGTCCGTGCATCGCCGGGCGCCAGGCGCAGACTACCCGGCCGTCGCGGACCGGCTCGTGGCAGCCGGCGCCGACATCAGAGCGGTTGGGAATGGCGCCGGCAGCACACTGGTGGCGATGGCGCTTGGCAATCCGGCAATGCAGGAGGCGCTCCGCCGTCACGGCGCCGCGTAGGGACTGCCTGGGTGCCTTGCGGTGAATCAACCGAACCGTGGCGCTTCTCATCGATGAAGCAGAAAGCCGTGGTCTCGGCCCGCGAGATCGCGATAGAAGCCCCCTTGTGGGTTGATTGCCGTGGCAGGGCGGCGGGCCGTGGCGGGGGGCGGGTCTGGGACCGGGCGTTATGCTTACTTCCCCCGCTAATGTTTCCTTCGTCTCAGGATGGATCGGGGACGGTCCGGCCGAGCGCGCGTCGCACCATTCGCGTGACCCACCTGCGGGGCCGTCCCAACTGGTGCCGTAGCGTTCGCTGGCGCTTCAGCATCGTTCCAGGAAACCGCCGATCGAACGTGTCCATGTCGGCCTGTCGGTCGCGCACCACCCGTTCCGGATGTCGCAGGTCTTCTTCGAGACTCTCGAGGC